>JAFUXM010000006.1 GCA_017470785.1 Synergistaceae bacterium | reverse complement strand
TAATAATAATAATTTGCAGCAAATTCCGGTCTTGTTTAGATTGCCCTATGGCCGCAGCAGCGACAGCGCGTTAAAAATTATTGCAAGTTTAGGCTTTAAAATTATTCAGTGGGACGTTGCGTTAGGCGAGGGCAATAATTTAAATTTAAATGCAGCTAAGCGCAATGCGCAGCTTGCAGCCAAGGCAACGCGCCCGGGCTCAATATTATTATTTCATGCTAATCTTGTTCCCAAGGGCACGGCAAATTTAGTTAAAGAATTAATAAAGATTTTGCAGGCTCAAGGCTATGAGTTCGTGACAGTAAGTGACTTATTAAAACTCGGCGAGCCTGAGACTGTACGCAATGGCTATTTCAATTACCCGGGCGATAATTTGCGACTTGATAAAAAATTTGGGTCATACGGCACGGGGCGCAGATAAATAATAAATAATTTATTGCGGCAGGTAAATAAACATAGTTCTGCCGTGCAAAATTATCTTAACGCGCCGGTACGGCAGTTCTAAATCTTCAATCGGAATTGAGCCGGTTTCAGTCTCCCATTCGACTTCATCGTCCTTGCCGCTCTCCGGCATGTCTCTATCGGTCTTGAATTGCAGCCAAATTTTTTGAGCTGCTGCTGTTAGCTCACGCTCACCTTGAATTTCCGCCAGCGTTCGCATCGACATAGCAATTAGCCTGAAGCCCGCCGCGGCCACAAGTCCTGTGATCGCGACGGCTACAAGCACTTCCATTAGAGTAAAGCCCTTATGCTTTGCTTTAAATTTAAATTTAAATTGCATATTTTAATTAATGCACGACATAGCGCAGCGCGGTCGGCTTGCCCCTGCGCTCAACTTCGACATCAAAGCGCTCGCTGTTCATGAGTGAATTAATCGAGTTCGCAATATCGGCCATGTTATTAAACGGGATGCCGTTAATAGATTTAATAATATCGCCGCGCTTTACGCCAAGCTTCTTTAATATGCTGTCATTTTGAATCCATTGAATTTGCAGACCGGCCTGCCCCTGCGGCCTGAGCCTGACTTTCTTTAACTCATCAAATGGGTTCTGCACAAGCTGATTAACTAAGCCGCTCGGGATTGCGCCCTCTTGCGTGTCGCTGGCCGAGACGACATCGCCGGTCGGCACGTTAGCATCGGCATGGCGCACTTCCTGCTTTTTCGGCTCAGGCTTGGGCTTAGGCGGCGCAGGCGGCCTCTTGACCACGTGCTTATCAAAATATAATTCAAGTATAATCCGGTCAGTCGTGTTATCGCTGGGCTTGACCCGCGTAAACTCAGCCTCAAGATACGACACGCGCGTTAAAGTATATAAATCAAAGCTTGAGCCTAATAATACAAATCTCTCTTTGCCCTCGACTATCAGCCACGCGCCGGCATCGGGCAGCGTACCCTTTAACACCGCCGTCGTCAGCGAACTTACTACTTCCTCTTCCGGCTCTTCCGACACAACTTCCTCGACTACAGCAACGGGCTCGTCAGTCTTCTTAACCGAAATTCTAAACGGATTAGACAGCAAAAATTCATCAAGTCCGACTTTCTTTACTATCTCGCTCTTGACAGTATTGCTTACAAAATTTTTGCGCGTCGGCTTTATTAACCCAGATTGCTCAATCCATACGCCGAGGCATACAGCAGCAAGCCAGCCTAAGCTCAAGCCTAATAATACAGGCAATACCAAACGCCACAGCGCATAGAGCCTGCCGCCGTCATGCTTCAAATCCTGCTTCGACTTATCATTAACTTCATTTTCATTTTCATTATTATTATCTTCATTATTAATATCATCCTGCGAACTCTCTATCTCAGAATTATCAGGCTTGCTCTTTGAAAATTTAAATTTCAAGTCATAATACAAATCGCTTATCTTATCTATTAAATCTCCAAACATCTATTAATTCACCGTCCTTTATACAGCTATAAATTACTGCGTGCGCCTCAAAAACCAGTTGCCGTTCTTATCTTTCACTAACGGCAGGAAATTCTGCAGCGTCTGCATGTTGCCCTCAAATTCCTGCGGCACGCTTAACGAAGCTTCGGCGCGGCTGATCCTTGCCTTCGCAGGATCTACAGCTATAAATCCATTCACTGCAAAATCGCCGTTAGTCCTTAACCGCTCTATTAAAATATTATTCGGCGATGCTGTCAATAATAAACTGCCGTCGCCGAAATTTATTTTTTGCCCCATGGTCATAGAGCCGCCGCGAAATCTGATGCTGCATACCGGCGCGAAGTTCATTAAGCTGTCCAATATCTGCGGCTGGATAGTCAGCGAATCAAAATTAAAATTCATCATGCCGCCGATCTCAAGGCCGTCGATAGTGAAGCCCTGTTCGCCGCTCTGCGACCTTACGCCGGCAAAATTTAATCTCACGCCGCGCTGCTCAAGCATAGGCCGTGCAAGCGACACCGCCGCTCCGCCGACCTCACGCCACGGCAAAAATATCCATAACGCCGCGCAAAAGCCTATTATCAACAGCAAAAATTTTAAAATTAAAATTAAAGGCTTCTTTATAAATTTCATATATTACTCTCCTGATTTAAAAATTAAAAATTTAATTTAACGGGCCGATTATGGCCGAGATAGTGAATAAGCGTTCATAGCCGGCGGGCAAGGCTCTTAGCTCAGCCGATTTAAAATAAACGCCCTCGGCTGCAAGCCTGCGCTCCAGTTCAGCAAGCTCATCAGCATATAATCTATTAATCTCTACAGATTGATTGCGACCGTCCGGCGCAATGCGATTTACCCGCGTGCCTAACTGCAGCTCCTCAGATACATGCGCAAATACTGCCGGCACATCAACATTATTATTTCTATTATTATTATTTTTCAGCGGCGCAAGTTCAGAATACTCAGCCGCAAGACCCAATAAAGTTCTATAACGATTTTCCTGCGTGCCTAAAGTCATAGAGGCCGAGTTGGCCTGCGAGTTCAGAAATGATACGCCCACCCAGCAGCAAAGCGCAAGTATAGTAATAACTAAAAGCCGCGGCGATCCAACGGCCTCACCTCTTATAATAGACCGCGCGTTGTTCATCGCCGTATCGAAATTCAAAGCCGCCATAATTATTTCCCTTTCCTAAATCTTAAAATTTTTTAAATCTACCAGCGCACTCTTAAATCAAATCTATAGCCTATGCCCGAGACGCTTTGAGTATTATCAAGCTGCGCCAGCGACGCGCGGCTCTCCCATGCCCGTCTGAAAGTTAAAACAGTGCTCATGTCCGGCGCTGAGCCTGTGCAGTCTATGCCTTCAGCATTATATCTTAATATCTCGACAGTAATATCCATGCTCGGGTCTGCGATAAATATCGAGCCTAAGTCAGCCAGCATGTCCTCAAAGCCTCTGCCCTCGCTGCCGCCGCGCTGCAATTCTGCAAGCTTGTCACGTGCCAGCGACACGGGATTAGCAATCCGTCCGGTTCGCCCAGGCTCAAATACTTCTTTATACAAGCTCTCGCTCTGCGACCTGACGCTTGCAATTCTATTCTGCACCTGATTTAATTTTAAATAGCTTCCGGCTAATGCAATTACGCCCATAAATAAAATCCAGCAGGCTGCGCGTGTCATCAAGTTTACAGCTCTTTCAAGTCCGATCGCGCCCTCAAGCGCACTGCGCGACAAATTAACGCTGCTTATCCACGGGCATTTTATAATGCTCTCACGCGTGACATCACCGATTATCTTTAACGACTCTGCCTCAAGCGCATCGATTATAAAATCCTCGCCGCGCTCAAGCTCACGCTGTTTGCAGTACATATCAAACCATGCAAATTCTTTCTCGGGCGTGCTGCGCACTCTGGGTCTCCACCGAGTTAATACCGGCTGATAATTTTGCCACAGTATAGAGCATAAATTTTCTTCGTCAGCCCACAACGTAACGCCCGTGCCGTCAGTCAACGCCGATACAAACGGCAGCGGCGCCGGCCAGACTATATTATTAACATTATTGCGCACCGGCTCCTGCCCGACTTCTTCTTCATTTTTATAATTATATTTATACTCGGTCAGCTCGTCAGGCGATACGTACCAGACTAAGCCATTAGCGCCGCGTCCGACCTTCTCCAACACAACCGGAAATATCTCAACGCTGCCAGCCGCCGCGTACGGCATTACTTGCAGCTTTAATGCCTCACGCACTTTCTTAGAATTGGCAAACGGGAATGCAAATTTATCAACCGATAAAGACTTAAACGGCACAAGAATTATCGCAGAATTTTTTTTAGCGTTAAGCGGCGTAATAAATTCTTTCAGCTCGCCCTGCACCGCTCTAAAAAATTCAATATTATCAAGCTCCGCTCCGTTCTTCTTTTTAAAATTTAAATTTTTAAAATTCATAAATTTTTTAAGCTGCATTGACTTTACGATTCCTCCCAACGTACGATCTTCTTAGAATTTCTATCGAATATAACATTAAACGACGAGCCGCCGCCGCTGTCTTCCAAAAATTCTATTTTAAGCGCAAAGTAACGGCTCTTAAATCCGGCTATATTAGTCAGCTGCGTAGCATTCTTAGCCGTGAAGCCCGGTATGCCCTGCACGTCCTCAAAGCTTCTAAGCACTTTATCTTTACGATATTCTACCAGCGCCATAGCCTGCATAGAGCTCAGCCCCGGCAGCAAGGCCAGCACATGCGGCGGCGCAACGTTCAAATTTATCTTGCCGTCGCTCCATAACGTGCAGTAATCTTTAATGCCTAAGACACCGCCCGTGCCGTCAAGCATATCCTGCGTGATCTCGTCTATTAATAAAAGCTCCGATAAATCAAGCGGCGACCTGTTAATAAAATTCTCGCGTTCGCCGCCGCCGACCCTAACGCGCGTATTTCTATCAATAAAATCTAATACAATATTAATCAGCTCACGATGACGCAAAGCGTCCCACATGTCTTCCCACGGCTTCTTAAGCTCGCCGCGTTCTGTATTGCCGTCAGGCAAAAATAAATTTCTAATCGGCAATTTATCATCAAGCGGCGTTACCATTAACACCCATAGGCCAAGATCGTCAATCGGCAGCACAAACGGCTTATACACCGGCTGCACCGGACTGTCGCCCTTAGTGCGCTCACTGTAACGCGCGATAGCATTTATAACAGCGTCGGCCAGTACTTCCGCCATGCTGCGATTGGTTAAGCTCACCCGCTCACGCAAGACGCTTCTGACCTGCAGCCGCACGAACCATGTAAAGGCCGTAGCGCATGATATAAGCAGCGTGCACAGCATCAACACCGAGACTAAGACTAAGCCCTTACGCCTTTTATTTTTAAAATTATTT
>JAFUXM010000080.1 GCA_017470785.1 Synergistaceae bacterium | reverse complement strand
TATGGCGTTATCGTTCTTGTGCCTGAGCGTGATACCTGAGCTAAGAATAACGGATCAGGGCTATGTTGATATTACTAAAGGCGGCCTGCAGCCGTTATTTGCCCAGTAAATAAAAAATAAATTAATTAATAAATTTATTTTATTTTAAATTGCGCATTCGCCTCGGGGCTTATGCGCAATTTTTTGCCGTTAGTTTATAATAAGTTTAATTTAATTAATTTAATAGATTGGAGCTAAAAAATTTATGAGCATAATTAACGCATTGAAATTACGGCGCAGCATTTATAGCTTAAATAAAAATCTGCCGTGCGGTGAAAGTGAAGTTAAGAAATTAATTGAAGATGTAACAGAGCTTGTGCCGGATGCTTTCAACATGAAGAGCGCACGTGTGATAGCAGCGTTTGGTTTAAAACATGATGAATTATGGGACGCAATTTATGATGTCTTTAGCGGCAAGGTCTCGCGTGAAAAGATAGATAGCTTTAAGGCAGCTTGCGGGACGATTTTATATTTTATAGATGATAAAGTTGTTAAAGGCTTGCAGGAAAAATTTGCAGCTTACGCGGCGAACTTTCCGGTCTGGGCAAATCAGGCGAACGGGATGCTGCAGATCTCTGTATGGTCGGCCTTGCGCGAGTTAAATATCGGCGCGAACATCCAGCATTATAATCCGGTGATTGATAATAAAGTTAAAGAATTATTTAACGTGCCGGAGAGCTGGAGCTTGATTGCGCAGATGCCGTTCGGCGGGATAGGCGAAGAACCGGCGGCTAAAGACAGTGAAGACATTTCGCAGCGAGTTAAATTTTTTTAAATTAAATTAATTATGCGCGAAGATTTATTAATAAGATTTTCGCAGGATCACCCGTGCTGGAGCAAGGAACTTTTGCGCCGCGCGGGTGAAACTTTATTAGATGAAGGCTTTGATGAGTTGTTAGAGCAAGGCTTGCTTGTGCAGCAAAATAATTTGTATTGCCTGAGTGATTTAGGCCGCAAAGAGTTTGAGCGGATTTCAGCTGAGTTATATTTATATGAGACGCCCGGGCGTGAGCCGCTTGATTTTAAACGCTGCGCAATGACGACCGAGCTGTGGCTTGAGCTTGAACGCTGCAATTTGCAAAAATGGGGCTTGAAGAGATATTTATTCAGGCCGGAGCTTAATAATTTTACGCCGGATTTATTTTTAATAATTAATTATGACTTTGAGCAGTATCTTGATTTTAAGCCGCCTGAGCAGGACGAGTTAAAGCTTGCTAATACTGACAGATTTATATTTGTGATAGTAAATAATATAAATATAAATGAAGAACTTGATGTGATAAATAAATTTTATAATTTTATTATTGAACAGCGTGTGAGGCTGCAGGGCCGTTTTGACTTGGATTGTCACGAGCAGGACAGTGCAACTTGGCTGATATTTTTAACTGAGACGCAGGAACTGGCAATTAATTTGCAGCGTGAGCTTAAAAATTTTGCGTGTAATTTTATTGAGCCGTTAAGTCCGGCGGAGATTTGGACAATGCCGCTTGAGAGCTTAAGAGCTTGTGAGACAGGCCGCGAGGTTATCTGGGAAGTGCTGCCTGAATTTGCATTGCCCGTGTGCCGTGCAAGTTAAAAATTTTTTTAATCTAAATTTTATTTTATGCGATAATATATTTTTAAAATTTTTTTAATTTTAAAAGGAGCGTGTTACTCAAATGGAAAGTTTGTTTAAGCTTCGTGAGAATAACACTAATGTTATGACCGAAGTCATCGCTGGTATTACGACGTTTGTAACTATGTCGTATATTATCTTTGTTAATCCCGATATTCTAAGCAAGGCCGGGATGGACTTTAATTCGCTTGTTGTCGTGACGTGTCTTGCGTCGGCATTAGGAACTTTCTTAATGGCTGTGCTGGCGAACTACCCGATAGCGCTTGCGCCCGGCATGGGACTTAACGCGTTCTTTACGTTCAGCGTAGTAATGGGAATGGGCGTCAGCTGGAAGGTCGCGCTTGCCGCAGTCTTCGTCGAGGGCGTTATATTTATAGTCTTAACTTTAACGAGCATTCGCGAGATGATAGTTAATACTATTCCCAAGTCGTTAAAGATCGGTATTTCAGCCGGTATTGGCTTATTTATAACTTTTATCGGGCTGTTAAGCGCAGGAATTATAGTTAAGAGCGATGCTACGACCGTAGCGCTCGGCAGCTTTAAAAATAATATTCCGGCTTTGCTGTCAATGGCCGGATTATTTTTAATGGCCGCGCTGACTTGCTTTAACGTTAAGGGCGCATTATTAATCGGCATTATAGTTGTAACGGGCGCAGCTGCTGCGTTAGGGCTTGTTACAGTGCCTGAGACTTTTGTCTCACTGCCGCCGTCGATTACGCCGCTGCTTGGCCAGCTTGACTTCTCGATGATAAGCAAGCCTGAATTTTGGGTAGTAGTGTTCACGTTCTTCTTTGTAGATTTCTTTGATACGATCGGTACGTTAGTCGGCGTGTGCAACCGGAGCGGACTGTTGGATGCTAACGGCAATCTGCCCAGAGCACGCGGCGCACTTATGGCCGATGCAATCGCGACAGTCGCAGGTGCTGCAATGGGTACTTCGACCGTTACGAGTTATGTCGAGAGTTCAAGCGGCGTTGCTCAGGGCGGCCGCACCGGTCTTACGTCTATAATCACGGCTTTATTATTTATCTGCGCTATATTCTTTACGCCGGTAATCGGAATGGTCCCGTCATATGCAACTGCTCCGGCATTGATATTAGTCGGCGTGTACATGATGATGAGCCTTAAGGATTTAAATTATGATGACTGGACAGAGTTCATACCGTCGTTGCTGGGCTTCTTTATGATGCCGTTTGCCTACAGCATAGCGACCGGAATTGAATTTGCCGTTATTTCGTATGTAGCATTAAAGTATTTAACCGGCAAGTTTAAGGACGTTCATGTCTTAATGACTATACTGGCAATTTTATTTATCGCCAAAGAAGTTTTTGCGTAGTAATTAATTAAAAATTTTTAAGGAGAGGTGCAAAGCCTATCCTAAATTTTAATAAAAATTAAAAATATTTATGCAATGAATCAAGATAATAAAATTTCTGCTGTTTACCCCGGTTCTTTTGATCCCGTCACCAACGGCCACGTTTACATAGCGGAGCGGGCGGCCTCTATCTTTGATGAGCTTACAGTCAGCATTTTATATAATGAACACAAGAGCGCGACGTTTAGCGTTCAAGAACGCATTGAAATGGCACGTGAGGCGTTAAAGCATTTAAAAAATGTCAAAATCGATTGCTTTGAAGGTCTATTAGTCGACTACATGAAGCATGTAGGCTCTCGAGTGATAATTAGAGGCTTACGTGCCATGTCCGACTTTGAATACGAGTTTCAAATTGCGTTAATGAACCGGCAGTTAGCGCCAGAGCTTGAAACTTTTTTTATAGTCACTGATCCTAAATACTCGTATGTATCAAGCTCAGGTGTACGCGAGGTGTTTCACTTCGGCGGCACTGTGCAGGGCTTAGTGCCGGACTGCGTGTTTAAAAAATTAAGCGAGAGATTTAATATTAAAAATTAAAAAAATGTCTTTAATTCCGGCTGAATTTTATTTACAGGATACTTTAAGCGCAGCGCGTGAGCTGTTAGGCAAAGTGCTTATTAAATATGAAGATAATAATAAAATTTTAGCTGGAATTATAATCGAGACTGAAGCGTATTTAGGCATTAACGACGCGGCGTGCCACTCGTTTAAAATTTCAGCCCCCAAGCCCGGCCATAGGACGGAAGTCATGTTCAGGGCAGGGGGCTGCGCTTATGTATATTTAATTTACGGGATGTATAATTGCTTTAATATCGTGACGCGTGAGGCCGGCGTTGCCGAGGCAGTTTTAATCCGGGCGTTAGAGCCGTTAGAAGGACTTGATATTATGAGAGAGCGGCGCAATAACAATAAAGATTTATGCGGCGGCCCGGGTAAGCTGTGCCAAGCGTTTAATATCACGCGTAAAGACAACGGCGTGAAATTATATTCGCCGGAGAGCAAGCTGCAAGTTCATGATAAAAATTTAAATTTAAATAAAAATATAATCGCTGCGCCCAGAATTAATGTTGATTATGCAGGAGCCGACGCATTATTAAATTATAGATTTATTTTAGAGTAAACTGCGCCCTGAGGCGTGAGCTTGCTGCGCATTAAATTAAACTCGCTGCATTGCCAGCTGAATTTTAAATTAAAATTTTTTAATGCGTCTAATAAATTTTGCGGCAGCGCTGTATTTACATCGCGTGAAATTCTTGCAAGTGTGAAGTGCGGTTTAAACTCGCGGCCTTCGTCTTTATCGTTAAGATTAAGCTCTATATTATTTAAATTATTATTAATTAAATTTGCTAAGTTAATTAACTCGCTGCGGCCCTGCCTGCCTGACAGCCATAACACGCGCGGCCTGTTAAAGTTCGGAAATGCGCCGGCATAGTCAAGCGTGATGTTAAACGGCGAAAATTTTATAGGTCTTAACGCAGCTTTAACTTGCTCGATAATTTGCATTGGCTGTTCGCCTAAAAATTTTAGCGTGATGTGAAACTGCGGCCTCGTCACCCATTTTAATTTCGCCATCGGCCTTAAAGTATTTAAAAATTTTTCAAGCTCTGAGCCCGCAGGTTCTGTTATATTGACTGCTATGAATGCTCTGACTAAATTATTATTATTATTCACTTTTAAATCATTTCCTTTATAAAAATAAAAAATTTTTAAAATTATTAAAAAAATTTTAGCATAGCAAGCTTAACGCAAAATTTTTTTAAATTAAATCACGGCCTCGAGTGTGAAAATTTTATTAGATTTAATATCTTTAATCTCTAAAATAATTTTGAAAGAATTATTATTGATTTTATTGCATGAGATTAAATTAAATTTAATTTTGCCGTCGGGAGTTTGCGTCGGCATGGCCTGAAGTTTTGCGTAGCTTATGTTATTTGCATCAGGCAAGCGGCTGAGCCAATATTTAGCGGCGTAATGCTGCGCATCGCTGCGCCGTAATTCTATAATAGATTTTAAAATTCCTGACGGCATAAAAAATAATTCCGGCAAGATTAACCCGATGATAGCAAGCGAAATTAAAATTTCGATTAAGCTCTCGCCGCCGCGCTTTTTTAATTTTTTAAAATTTTTAATAATCATGCGTTTAGTTTTAAATTTAAAATTAATTTAATTTATAATAACACGCTCAAGTCTTGCAAGCTGATAATATTAAATGATAAAATTAACAAAGTTTTTTGCGTTTTGAGATTTAAAATTTTTAAAATTTTAAAGATTTTAAAGTAGAAGGAGGGGAATTGAAATGCCTAATAAAAAGTCGGCTGAGAAGCGCGTGAGGATAGCGGAGCGCAACAGACTTTATAACCGTTATTGGACGTCGCGCTGCAAGACAGCCGTAAAGAAAGTCAAAGCGTTTGTTGACGCTAAAGATCATGACGGCGCAGTGAAAGTATTTAACGAGGCGCAGAGCGTTATTGACAAGGCTGTTGTTAAGGGCGTTATGCACAAGAACACGGCGGCGCGCCGCAAGAAGCTCATGGCGAAGCTTGTTAAGAGCATAAGCGAGTAAGAGTAAAAATTATTTAAAAATTCGGGAGGAGGTGCATTGACAAAATGGCGAGCAATCCGACGATTAACGAGATAAAGGCAGCGGAAGAGAAGGCTGCGGCAGATGTTCAAGAGGCCAAGGCATCGGCTGCGAAGAAATTGAACAAGGCGCAGGCTGACGCCGAGAACTCACTGAAGGAAGCGCGGCAGAACGCAGCGCGGCAGTTCAGGGATAGAATCCGCAAGGCGGAAGAGACTGCGGAGAACAGAGCGAAAGATATTTTGACGAAGTGCGAGGCCGAGGCGAAGGGCTTTTATGATAGATATAAGGGCAAAATCGCTGGCGCAGCTTCATGGATAGCAGGAGAGGTGATGGGTAGATATGGGCGTGGCTAAGCTCAAGAAAGCGGAACTTTATTATCATAAATCCGTTCATGAAGAGATCGCCGCCGCACTTCAGAGCTCGGGCGTTTGTCAGATTATAGACGCCGGCAGCAATACTGAGAGCGGAACGCGCCCGTCGGCCATCGAGGCCAGGCTTGCTGAGAGCGAGGAACGGCTTGCGGACGTACGTTATTTAATGCGGACGTTAACGCCGCACTTTAACGACCCCGTGCCGTCGCTTGACCGGATGCTCGGCGAGAAGCCTGTTATGTCCATGGCCGAATTATCACAGCTTGCGCATGATACGGATTTAAGCGGCGAGGCTCAGAAAGTGCGCAGTCTTGAACATGAGATCGGCGAGGTGCGGCTTGAGCTGTCGCAGGCACGGGCTAATCAGGCTCTGCTTGCCAATTACAGCTTCTTCCCGTATGAACTCGCTGTTATCACTGAGGGAACGCGGACGCTTGCCGCCGCAGCAGGCATAGTCAAGGCAGAGCAGCTTGAGGCGTTTAAAAAGGCTGTAAATAATTTTGAGCATGACACAGAGTTATTTATTAGCTATGATGCTAAAGCTAAAGCGCCTGAGGCTTATGCAGTAATTTTATATTCGCGGGATAAAGCGCAGCAGATTTTAGACGCGTGCGTTAAAAGCGGCATGTCAATGGCCGAAGTCCCGGCTGAGTTTAAGGGCTTAGTCGGCGAGGAGAAGGCTAAAAATTCTGAGCTGATTAATAAGCTTGAGAAAAAAGAAAGCGAGCTTATTAATAATATGAAGAAGTTAGCTGATGAATATATGCCGACGGTGCAGAAGCTCTCGGATTACTGGACGAGCTTGACTTCAAGATGGCAGGCTTTAGGCGCGAGCGGCGAGACTGAGTGCGTGATGTTCACGAAGTTCTGGCTGCCGGCCAAAGAAGTTGAGAAAGTGCAGGGCAAGATCGAGGCGGTAAGTCCGGATGTTGCTTTATTCTTTGCTGACCCTGAAGCAGGCGAAGAGCCTCCGACGATGCTCACGAACGGAAATTTAGTGCGGCCGTTTAATATCTTGACTGAGTTATATTCGCCGCCTAAATATAAGGGCATTGACCCGACGCCGCTATTAGCGCCGTTCTTTTTTGTATTTTTCGGAATGTGCTTAGGCGATGCCGGTTATGCGATTATCATGGGCGCGGCGATATACTGGCTGTTCAAGAAGTATAAACGCATCCCGTTAGGCATTAAGGATTTCGTGACGTTGTTTGCATTTAGTGCCGTATCGACGTTTGTATACGGAATTATCAGCGGCAGCTTCTTCGGCAATTTTATCGATGCGTTTTTGCCATTTTTAATTCCGGTTAAGAATGCGTTCATGCTCGTTGACCCGATGACAAATCCCATGCAGGTCTTGGGCATATCGTTATTATTAGGCGTAATTCACTTGATGTTCGGCCTGTTAATATCGGCCTATGAGAAGCTGAAAGATAATAATTATTTTGATGCAATAGGCGCAGATATTTCATGGTTCTTATTAATAGTGGGCTTATGCCTGTTCGGAACGGGTGCTGGCGGAATGCTGCCGGCTGCCTTTGGCTTTATAGGCAAATACATGGCTATTGTCGGCGCAGTGATTATATTTATCTATGCCGCATGGACTAAAGAGGGCAATATATTCTCTAAGCTTATTTCGGGCTTGTTAGCTTTATACGGGTCGACGTCTTATTTAGGCGATATATTAAGCTATAGCAGGTTATTAGCGTTAGGCTTTGGCTCGGCAGTTATCGGCATGATAATTAACTTGCTGGGCGGTATGGCGGCGAATATCCCATATATTGGCTGGCTTATCGGCATAGTAGTAGTGGCGGGCGGCCATTTATTCAGCGTGTTAATAAATTTATTAGGCGCATTTGTGCACCCGTTAAGACTTCAGTACGTAGAATTTTTCGGTAAGTTCTACACTGGCGGCGGCGAACCGTTTACGCCTCTTACGAACTCAGAGGAATTTGTAAGTGTAAAAGCTTAAAAGCTTAAAAATTTTATAATTTAAATTTTTTTAATTTTTTTAAAATTTTGGAAGGAGTGCGTGTTTTTATGGAATACCTTGGACTTTCTTTAGCGCTGTTCGGCGCGGCATGTGCATCTGCGCTTGCTGGTATCGGCTCGGCTATAGGCATTGGAATCGCCGGTGAGAGCGCAGCCGGAGTTATGACAGAGGACCCCAACAAGTTCGGAAGCTGCTTAATTCTTCAGGCACTGCCCGGAACGCAGGGAATTTATGGATTGTTAATCACGTTCTTTGTATTGAACCAGCTTAACATGCTTGGCGGCGGCGCGCCTGCGATGCCCACGTGGAATCAGGGCCTGCAGATTTTCGCGGCGTGCCTGCCGATAGCGATAGTCGGCTTTATCTCAGCTATTTACCAGGGCAAGACTTCGGCTGCTTCTATTCAGATGATCTCGAAGAAGCCCGAGGCAATGGGCAAAGCAATAATTTTACCGGCAATGGTTGAGACGTACGCAGTTCTTGCGCTTCTGACGAGCATATTGATGCTTATGGGAGTTCAGGTTGCTTAGGCAGGTGACCGATTATGGCGCTTGCTGATATTAAAAGTAAGATCAAAGCCGATTCTCAGGCTCAGATTCAGGCTATAGAATCGGAGAACAGCGCAAAGATACGCGAGATTACGCAGGCAGTCAACGCTGAGATTAAAGAAGTGCAGGCCGGTTACGCGGCGCGTTTATCGAAAGAAGAGCCTGAAGTATTAAGACGGCGCGAGATAGTGGCCGGACTTGATGCTAAAAGGCTTGACTTGGGCGTGCGGCAGCGTTTGGTCGGCGAGGCGTTTAGCGCAGCTTTAAAGCAGCTGGCTGATTTACCGGCTGATAAGTATATTGCTTTCGCGAATAAATTAATGGCTGAAGCGGTCGAGACCGGCGATGAGCTTGTATTCACCGGCAAGAACGAGAAGCATTTAGATGCCAAATGGCTTGAGGGCTATAACTCTGCGCATCACACTTCGCTTAAGCTCGCTGATGAAAAGTTAAACATAGCCGGCGGCTTTGTGCTGAGAAATGACAAGATAGACACTAACTGTTCATGGGACATGTTAGTAAATAGTATTCGCGGCGATATTGAATCCGAAGTCGTCAAAAAGCTGTTTGCGTAGGGGGAGGTGTCCGCTGTGAGTTACGTGTACACCGTGGCGCGGCTGCGGGGCATGGAAAACCACCTTTTGGATACGGCCTTTTTCTCAAGGCTCATGGACAGTCCGAGCATTGAAGAGGCTTTAAAGGCATTAGGCGAGACGTCTTATGCGCAGTGGCTTGCGCAGACTAATAATAGTTTTGATAAAGCTATAGACGCTGAAATTTTAGCATCGTGCGCCGAGCTGGATCAGTTCGTGCCGGATAAAGAATTATTAACGCTTTATAGAATGCCTTATGACTTTCATAACGTGAAAGTGTTATTAAAGGGCTTATTTAAAGTGCGGGGCGGAGATTTAAACGGCCGCCGTTATGACTTATTGTCTAAGCTCGGCATGATTGACACGGACGAATTAATCGAAGCTATCGAAACTGAAGAGCTTGGATTTTTGCCGTATGGCTTAAACGACGTGATACCCCAGTGCTGGACTGTATGGGATCAGACTAAGAACGCCCAAGCAGTGGAGCTTTTGCTTGATCATGCTATGTTTAAAGCTATGTTAAATATAGCTAAAGAATTAAATATGGCTGATATTATTAAATGGGTGAAGGCCAAGATCGACGCCGAGAATTTGCGCAGCGCAATTAGGCTTGCCAGAATGAATTACGACGCGGCCAAAGGGCTTGCGTTCTTTCATGAGGGCGGCAATTTAACGCCGAGCGACTTAGCAAAGCTGTTAAGCGAGCCGCGCGAGACGTGGGGCAAGCTGCTTTCACATACTGATATTGGCGCGATGCTCGAAGCCCTTCAGGAGCAGTCTGATATTAACGCTGCCCTTTCGGATATTTCGAAGGCGCTTGATGAATATTTAATTAAAATTCTTGAAAAGACTAAATACGTGACTAACTCACCGGCGAGCGTGCTGCTTTATTTATTGAATAAAGAGGCAGAAGCTCGTAACATGCGCATAGCGCTTGTGTGCGTGGCCGGCGGGCTTGACCGTGAGTTTGCGAGGAGGCTGCTGAATCATGTCAAGTAATAACTTAGCTGCGATAGGCAGTTACGAGATGGTTCTGCCGTTTCAGGCCGTGGGCGTGAATACGTTTGTATTAGACGCCGAAAACAGGGCTAATTTTGAGAGTACTCTTGAGAAGCTGGCTCGTGAGAACTATGCTGTAGTCTTTATTCAAGAAGATTTATTCGTTGAGTTCGCGCACAAGGTCGAGGAAATAATAGATAATTACTCTACAAGCGTACTGCCCCTGCCTGGACCGTCTGGTTCGACCGGAGCGGGGCTTACGTCCATTCGCGGCAGCGTTGAGAAGGCCGTCGGCATGGATATTTTTGCAGAAAGATAATAAATAGGCGGAGGCGAGAGATAATAAATGCCTGACAAAAAAGAAGTTAAAGGAACTATAGAAAGAATCTCCGGCTCTCTGGTTGTCGCTAAGGGAATGGAAGGCGCAAGTATGCAGGACGTCGTGCACATCGGCGAACTGGGTCTTGTCGGTGAAATTCTTGAAGTGAACGGGGACAGAGCCTCTATTCAGGTATATGAGGAGACGTCCGGCTTGATGCCAGGTGAGCCTGTTGTGTCATTGGGCGAGCCTTTGAGCGTTGAGCTCGGGCCGGGGATTATTGAGCAGTTTTATGACGGAATTCAGAGACCGCTTGAGCTTATTGAAAAGGCGGCAAAGAGCCACTTTATTTCGCGCGGTATCAGCGTGCCGGCTCTTGACAGAAGTAAAAAGTGGAACTTCCAGCCGAAAGTTAAGCCCGGCGATGAAGTTATAGCCGGAGATATTTTAGGCGTAGTTCAGGAGACTGTTGTTGTTGAGCATAGAATAATGGTGCCTTATGGCGTAAAGGGCAAAGTTGTTAAAATCGAGAAGGGCGATCACACGATTGAAGATGTGATAGCAGTTCTTGACGATAACGGCGTGAAGCATGAAGTTAAGATGCTGCAGAGATGGCCGGTCAGACGTCCTAGACCTGTTGCAACGAGACTTGCGCCGAACGTTCCCATGGTGACAGGACAGCGCGTTGTTGACGCATTCTTCCCTGTTGCGTTAGGCGGAACAGCGTGCGTACCCGGGCCGTTTGGCTCAGGTAAGACCGTTATTCAACACCAGTTCGCGAAGTGGGCGCAGGCGCAGATAATAG
>JAFUXM010000079.1 GCA_017470785.1 Synergistaceae bacterium | reverse complement strand
GCGGGTGCTGCAGGAAAATGAAGTGATAACCGGCGACGAGATACAGGCGATATTAAAGCGCATTGAAGGCGATGGCGATAACGCAGCCGCAAGTGCAGAGCATGAAGAACATGCAGAGCTTGAAGTTAATTAAGCGCGGGTTATTTAAGATTATTTAAAATGAGAGTGATATTTATAATATGAAGAAGTTTAGTTTAGTAATATTATTTAGTTTAATTTTTAGCGTGAAGGCGAGCGCTGAGACGTGGGTAAATTTTCCGGCGAGCTGGGACGTCGGGCAGGCGTTTGCAATTTCTATTACGTCGGATCAGGACTATCAAGACCCGACTGTGACATGGCAGAATAGAACTGTAAAGCTTGACGTTGAAGACGGCGGCATGGGCAAAATCTCATATGGATTATTAGGCTCTTACGTGAGCAAGGTCAAGCCGGGCGAGTACCCGATCGTGTTTGAGTTCACGCAGAATAAGCATCGGTACAAGGCGCGGGGCGTGATTAAGTTAAATCCTAAAGAATATCCCAAAGAGGAGTTGCACGTCCAGCAGAAGATGATCTCACCTAAGAAAAAGGACTTGCCGCGGATTAAGAAGGAGTCGCAGCTTGTAGGGCAAGCGTTAAAGACAATGAGCAGCAAGCGCAAGTGGCGGACGCCGCCGGGCAAACCGCTTGATGTTATGACGCTCACGAGTCATTATGGCTTTGCCAGAGTGTATAACGGCGTGCCGCGCAACGGCCATGCAGCTGCAGATTTGCGGGCAGCTACGGGTACTGACGTCAAAGCTCCGTTCGCCGGCACTGTGATTTTAACCGGCAATCATTATTTCGCCGGCGGCAGCGTGTATATCGACTCGGGCAACGGAGTTATAACTGTGTTCTTTCACTTGAGCAAGATATTAGTCAAGCCCGGGCAGAAAGTCGAAGACGGCACTGTCATAGCAAAGAGCGGCAGCACCGGCCGCGTTACCGGCCCGCACCTGCACTATGGCATTAATTTAGCAGGCCAGTTCGTCGACCCCATGCCCATGTACGAGACAAGCATAACTAAGATGCTCAAGCTCGGCCAGCAAGCACAGGTTAATTAAAATTAAAAAAATTATTCCGGTCAGGCGGCGTTTATGCGCACAGCTTGACCGGAATTTTTAAATTTTTAATTTAAAGCTAATTTTTATTTTAAATTTTAATCTGCTGCGCTTTCACTCTCATTATTGCCATCGCTATTGCCTTCAAGCCCTTCGTTTAACGTCTCGCCTAAGAACTCGCTGCGGCGGCAGATGCCTTTCGCGCTGCGAATTATAATCCGGCCTGAACTTAGCCGGCCAGTTCGTCGACCCCATGCCTCTGTAAGATACAAGCATAACTAAGATGCTCAAGCTCGGCCAGCAAGCACAGATTAATTAATGAATAAAATTAAATTAAAATTTAAAATTATTATATAAATTTTTAAATTGCTTAAAAAACTACTTGCATATTTTATAAAGGCTGATAAAATCAAAACATAAAATTTTCTGGAGGTGTCATTCATGACCAAAGCAGATCTTGTTGACGCGATAGCTAAGAAGCTGCCAATGAAGAAAAAAGACATTGCACCTGTCGTCGAGGCAGTATTCGGATCAATCCAAGAAGCGCTTGCCCATGAGGAGAAGTGCACGTTCGTTGGATTTGGAGTATTCGAGGTCAGAGAACGCAAAGCCCGCGAAGGGCGTAATCCGCAGGACCCGACTAAGAAAGTTAAGATACCGGCCAAGAAAGTTCCGGTGTTCAGACCGGGCAAGGCCCTAAAGGACGAGGTCGCCAAGCTGAAAATCAAAGCAGCTAAAAAATCAGCGGCCAAAAAGAAAAAATAGCAATAAATTAATTTAAAATAAAAAAATTAAAGCGGCCTGTTTAACACAAGCCGCTTTTTATTTTTAAATTTATATTTAAAATTTTTATTGCACGTCAACGCCGGCGCAGCAGTGAACCAGCTCACAAAAATCTTCGATCTTGTCAAATTTTTCGCAGTTAATTAACACATACTCTGCTATCTCTAAAAATCTGCGCTGCACATGGCCTAAGTCTTTCTTATCTTTAATCTGCGCGATGTCCCAAGTCTTAGTCCAGAAATCCGGCAGACGCGGCGCAGCGCTTAATATCCCGAGCCGCAGCGCATCGTAAAATACATGCTTATATAATCTCTCGGGGCTTTCGTTCTGAATGCCTAAGCCCTTAACCGTGCCTTTATATTTTGCAAATAAATTATTCAGCGCGTATAAATAGCCGTTATATAAATCGCACAGCATGTTTAGACAATACTTCTGCATCGCGAGCTTTTTATCAAGCGGCACATCCGGCAAGCCCAGCCACGAGACATAATTTAATATAAAGCTGCCGGTCATCTTGCCTAAGTCCATGAACGCCGGGCCGTAGCCTGCAAACTCAAAGTCTATTATTCTAAATTCTTTATCGTCAATCATGATATTGCCGGCCGTCAAGTCATTATGGCACATGCACTCGTTGTTATATGACTTCATGCCTAACGCTAACATCGCACGCTTTAAATTAAAGTTCGCGGCCAGTCTGCGCTGCACTTCCCAAGCCTCCGGCTCATAAATTTTATAATTATCCGTGAACAGCACGCAGTCCTTGCCGAAATATAAATTAACCATGCTGGTCTTAGTTATGTCACAGTTAAAA
Source organism: Synergistaceae bacterium (assembly GCA_017470785.1). Lineage (GTDB taxonomy): Bacteria > Synergistota > Synergistia > Synergistales > Aminobacteriaceae > JAFUXM01. The sequence goes on along the minus strand of JAFUXM010000079.1, from coordinate 848 downwards.
TAGCGCTCGCTCCTGCGTGCCTCGTTAGAGCCTAAATAAAACTCCGACGTATAAAATCTCAAGCCTGCTAAGAAGCCGCCTAAAGTCAAGCCATAGTTCGGGAAAGTCTTGCCGTCGGACAGCGCAAATCTTAACGTCTCTAAATGCCCTATGTCTTCCATTACGATTAATCTTAAATCTTTATTAATTAAATAAATCTCAGGCGCTATATCTTTAAATATCTCACGCATTAAAATTACCGCGCGGACTTCAAAATTAAACCGGCCGATATAAGGCTTGTTGCGTTCGCCGGTGGCCTCACGCCGCGCCCGCGTATAAGACGTTACATGCTTCACTATAACGGACTTATTAGAATTTAAATCCTGCACGCGAAACACTAAATTAACAAAGCCCTCGGCGCGGCCTGCCTCTTGGCCGCTTAAATTAATTACTTTTAATTCAGCATCAGCCGGAAAGATATTGCTCGACCTGATAAATTTTTCAATGTCGTCTTTGCTCAAGTCGCCGACAGTGTCAGGCATGTCATCACTATCAAATACATAATCATTATTAAATTTATTATTAAATTTATAATCACTGTCCGCAATTTGCGCGAGAATTTGCTTCATGACTTGCCGCCTCTCAATTAAATTAAAATTTAAAATTATTTTAAATTATAGCATTAAAATTAAAAAATTAGCGAGGCCGAACTCAGCCCCGCTCGTGATAATTTCACTCAAACAAAAATTTTTTAATTTATTATTTATTGTGATGCCTAAGCTCTCATTATAAATTAATACACCCATTCACGCGAAAGAATTAATTAAATTAAAATTTTTCTAAATTATAGCATTAAAATAAAAAAATTT
>JAFUXM010000078.1 GCA_017470785.1 Synergistaceae bacterium | reverse complement strand
TTTTATTTATTTTTAAATTTTATTTATAATAATTAAAAATTTTCTTGCTTATCGAGAGGGGTAAAAAAAAATTGAGCGAAGTAGATAATAATTTAAATTGCGGTCAAGCGTCGCAGACTTGCAATTCAAACTGTTCGGCGTGCGGCGTTGACTGCCCGAGCCGAAATAATAATCAAGCTGCAAATAATTTTATGCTTGAGCCGAATAAATACTCGAGCATAAAGAAAGTCATAGCAGTGATGAGCGGCAAGGGCGGCGTGGGCAAGAGCATGGTTACGGCTTTATTAGCAGCAGCGTGTGCAAAGGCCGGATTAAAAACTGCAATAATGGACGCTGATATAACAGGCCCGTCAATTCCAAAAATTTTAGGCGTGAGCGAGAAGGCAATGGGCGGCCGTGAAGGCATCTTCCCAGCTGTAAGCAAATTTGGAATAGAAATTATGTCAATGAATTTATTGCTCGACAGCGACACAGCGCCGGTCGTATGGCGCGGGCCGATTATCGCAGGAATGGTCTCCCAGTTCTGGCAGGACGTCGAGTGGGGCGATATAGACATTATGTTTATCGATATGCCGCCGGGCACAGGCGACGTGCCTTTAACAGTCTTTCAGTCATTGCCCATTGACGGGATCATAGCCGTGACTTCGCCGCAGGATTTAACTAACATGATAGTTGAAAAGGCTGTTAAGATGGCAGAGCTTATGAATATAAAAATTATTGCCTTAATCGAAAATATGAGCGGCTTTAAGTGTCCGTCATGCGGCCAAGTTCACGATATATTCGGCAAGAGCAAGCTTGAAGAGATTGCAGGCCAGAATAATATAAATACTATCTGCCGCGTGCCTATTGAGGCAAGAATTGCGCAGGCAGCTGACTCCGGTCAGCTCGAGAGTTTAGAACTTGATTTATTTACGCCGGTTTTAAACGCAATTAATAATTTATAAAAATTATGGCGTGCGTAATAAAAGTCTTAATAGAGAACACCGGCTCGGGGCATGGGGCATTGCAGACTGAGCACGGCCTATCGCTCTATGTCGAGACGCCGGAGTCAAAATTTGTATTCGACTGCGGCGCTTCGGGCCTTGCGTGGCGCAACGCAAAATTTTTGAACGTCAAGCTATCGCAGATTAATTTCGCCGTGATAAGCCACTCGCATTACGATCATGCAGGCGGCTTTCCGGAGCTTATGAAATATGCAGCGCCTAAAATTTTATACACGGGCGAAGATTTTTGGCACGAGAAATTTGAGCTGCACGATAATTCTTATACGTATTTAGGCGCTGGCTTTGATAAATCAGACTTGGCCGGCTGGGGCGTTGAAAATATTACGCTTAATAATAATATTATTAAGCTTGATAATTATGTGTGGCTGACTGGAAATTTTGCGCAGAGTTCGCGCTATGATTTCGAGACCATACCGCCGGAGTTTATGATCCGGCGTGGATTTAAAGATTATAAGCCTGATAATTTTAATGACGAGATAGCGCTTGTGATGCGTGAAGGCGACGGCCTCGCAGTTATAACAGGCTGCGCCCACCCTGGAATTTTAAATATCGTCACGGCTATTCACGAGCGGTTTAAATTAAAAATTACGAGTATAATCGGCGGCACGCATTTAAAGCACGCCAGCGAAGAGCGAATTAATAAGACTTTAAGCGAACTGAAAGCTATGGGACTTGAGCGTATGGCGCTGTGCCACTGCTCAGGCAGCTTAGTACGCAGTAAACTTAAAGATTTTAATGCCGCAGGCTGCTTGCTCTCAACCGGCGATATTATAGAAATTTAAATAAATAAAATCCCCGCGATTATTTAAAATTTCACGGGGATTTTTTATTAAATTTTAAAAATTAAATTTAAATGCAGGCTTTAAATGCTGCCAGTGCGCCCTGCTCACGGATTAATTTTAAATCTTTAAGCACTGCATCTTCAAAGCCTGAAATTTTAGTCAAGTCCTGATCCCACATCTGAGTGTTGCTTAACACTGCATTGACTAATTTATCAGCGCTGTCGGCCTTGTGAGAATTAAAGAACTCGAGCGCCCATCTATCATCTGATATAGTATATACATCGCCGTTAGGTCTCTTGCAGAGCAAGCCCTTATCATTCAGCTCCTGAATATTTGACGAATAAAACGCGATATAAAACGCAAGGCTCATAGTCAGGCACACCGGCAATTTCTTCTCATTATTAATATACTCAATAAAGCTCGGCATGTTGCGTGCTTTCCATTTTGACGTAGAGTTTAACGATATGCTTAATAATTCATGATTTACGAACGGGTTATTAAATCTGTCCTGCACGGCGGCAGCAAAATCTTTTAAGTCCTGCTTATCGAGCGGCAAAGTCGGGATGACTTCGTCGTAAAGCATTTTATTCATGTAAGTTCTAATTGCGTCGTCATTCATGCAGTCGCGCACGATATTATATCCAGCTAAATAGCCGCCCAGCACAAAGCCCGTGTGAGCGCCGTTTAAAATTCTGACTTTGCGCTTCTTATACGGCGTGACGTCCGGCACAACATGAACGGGCAATCCGGCCTTCTTAAACGGCAGCCTATCTTCAAGCTCAGCCGGTCCCTCGATTATCCATACGCCAAAGACTTCACCTACGTCAATTAATTCATCTTCATATTTATTAATCTCATTAAGCTTCTTGACTTCTTCGGCATCACGTATCCTGCCTGGGACTATTCTATCGACTAAAGTCGAGCAGAATATATTTTGCTTTGCGTCATTAACCCAAGCTTTAAACGCGTCATAATCCGCGCCGAAATTATCTTTCCAGTCATCTATATAAGCATTTACGCACTTTATTTATTCTTTGCCGTTGTTATCTATCAGCTCGCAGCTTAAAATTATTAAGCCGCCCAACTTAGCTTTAAATCTCTCGAATAATACGCGGGTTAATTTCGCTGGGAAGCTCACGGGCGGCGTCTGATCAAACTTGCTCTGATCTTCATGCACAATGCCTGCTTCAGTCGTATTGCTGACTATAATTTCAAGGTCTTTGCTGCGGGCAAGCTCTAAAACTTTATCCCAGCCGTCAGCAGCATACGGATTTATCGCACGGCTGCACGAGGATATAACGCGCTTCGCATCGACCTTAACGCCCTTCTCATTGCCGCGCAGATACAGCGTGTAAAGTCCCTGCTGCTTGTTAATAATATCAGCCAGCCCGGGTGCAATCGGCTGAAGTAACACGGCCTTGCCGTTAAAGCCTGCCTTCTCGTTCGCAATATCAATAAAGTAATCTACAAAGGCTCTTAAGAAATTTCCCTCGCCGAACTGCATGACCTTCTCAGGCGCATTTTCTAAAACAAAGCCGTCATAGCCGGAAGCTTTAAGAACTTCATAATTAAGCTGTGCCATTTCATAAACTCCTTTTTAAATTTAAATTAATTTATAATTATTATAGCTTTAAAAATTTAATAAGCGAGGCTGAAAAAATTTATGATCTCAAATCTTGAGCGGATGCAAAAAGGCTTATTATACATAGCCGATGACGAGTTAATGGCAATTCAGGCGCGGGCCCGCAAATTAACTCAGCAAATCAACACAATGGACAGGTCGGACTTCGACGGCATCGACGCGTTAATTAAAGAATTATTTGCCCAGTCAGAAGACGCGCATGTTAATCCGCCGTTCTACTGCGACTACGGCAAAAATATTTACGTCGGCAAAAATTTTTTTGCTAATTATAATTGCGTGATCTTAGACGTAGGCAAAGTTATTATAGGCGATAACTGCCTGCTTGCGCCGAACGTATCGATTTATACAGCCGGCCATCCTGTGCATCCTGCTGCCCGCAATACTTACTACGAGTACGGCATTGACGTTAAGATAGGCAATAACGTTTGGATAGGCGGAAATGCAGTCATCTGCCCGGGCGTGACCATCGGCGATAACTGCTTGATAGGCGCCGGCAGCGTCGTAACTAAAGACATTCCCGACTGGAGCATCGCATCCGGCAATCCCTGCAAAGTGATTAGAAATATAACTCAAGCCGAGTTATTTAAATATTTTAAAGATTTAGAAGCTGACAGCGAAGTCAAAGAGGCAATGCAGAAAATTTGGCGCGATGAAGACGACGGCGTCAGCTTCCCCGTATCACCGTATTAATAATTATTTCTTAATATCGCCCAGCGAATTTATATAGCAGCTATAGATAACACACTTTAAAAATTTATAGAAAAACTGCTGCACTGCTTCGCCGTAACGGGAGCATATGCAGCAGCCCTTGAGATGATAGTATGTATGATTACTAATATGAATTTTATACTGAACTAAGGCTTCATGCTAAGTGAGGAATTAGCAAACCCCAACTTGAGCGGCCTTTAGTTCTGCAAGATAATTATATCACGTTTAAATTATTTACGCTAAAAATTCTTTAAGTCTTTTCATGCCCTCGATAATATCGTCTTCTGAGCAAGAGTAAGATATGCGCACATGATTTGAGCTTAAGAACGCGCTGCCCGGGACTAAGCCCAAGCCTTTTTCATCTAATATATCATTGCAGAAAGCTGCGTCATCTTTATAAATTTTCCCGTTGGCAAGCTTTTTATTCAGGAAATTAGAAATATCAATAAAGATATAGAACGCGCCGCTCGGCTCTGTGAACTTCAAGCCCGGGATCTCATTTAATAATTTCACAGCTAAGTCGCGCCGTTTTCCGAACTCTACGCGCATATTCTCAACTTCAAGCTCAACTTCCGGCTCGGTCAGTGCGCCGACTGCTGCCCATTGAGTTATCGAGCTTGTATTAGACGTTAAATGTCCCTGCAGCGAGTTAAGACCTTTAATAATTTTCTCGCATCCCAAGGCATAGCCTAAACGCCAGCCTGTCATAGCGTAGCTCTTGCTCACGCCGTTGATATTTAAAATTAAATCCCTTGCATCGGGTACAAGCTTTAATACATGCGGCAAATAATTTACTCCATAAATTAAACGTTCATAAATTTCATCATTTATTATAATTAAATTATGCTTTACAGCAATTCTTGCGATCTTTTCAAGCACGTCATGAGGATAGACCGCGCCGGTGGGATTATTAGGATTATTTAAAATTATAATTTTAGTTTTATTATTCACGGCCTGCTCAAGCTTATCAGGACTGGGAATATAATTATCGCTTTCGGTGTCAATAATGACCGGCACGCCGCCGAATAATTTTATTTGCTCATAATAGCTGACCCAAGCCGGCGCGAATAAAATAACTTCGTCGCCGGGATTTACTAAGCAGCCCATCGCCTCGTATAATAACTGCTTCGCGCCCGTGCCGGTGATAATTTCTTTTGCAGCGTCATATTTTAAATCAAAGTGCCGCGCGTAATATCCTGCTATCGCCTGTCTTAACTCGATAGCGCCGGCAGTCACTGTGTAGTGCGTTTGATTTTCATTCATGGCCTTAACTGCAAATTTTTTTGCGGCATCGGGCGTATTAAAATTCGGCTCGCCGGCCGTGAATGAAATTATCGAGCGGCCCTGCGCCTTAAGCTCTTTGGCCTTGGCCGCCATCGCCATAGTCGCCGACGGCGCCATCTGCTTTAATCTCTCGCTTAATTCTAAGCTCATTACAAAACACCTCGCTTAAAATTTAAAAATTAAATTAAAAAAATATTCTATCATGTTTTAAATTTTTAAAATTTTTAAATTTTAATTAATAAAATTGCGGTGGAGTTTAAAATAAGATAAAATATTTAAAATCTTTTCAAAAAAGGAGCGTGTTGTTAGTATGGAATTTGTTATGAAAATTAACAGCGCAGTCAATAGCTTTGTCTGGGGCGCGCCGGTGCTTGCACTTCTTGTCGGCACGGGCTGCTTATTGACGGTCATGCTGGGTTTTCCGCAGATTCGTTATTTCGTTCCGGCGATGAAAGAAGTGTTCAGCTTCCGCAAGAAGAGCGGCGGCGCTGACAAATCTATATCGTCGTTTGCTGCTATGGCTACGGCTATGGCGGCGACAGTAGGCACGGGCAACGTCGCAGGTGTCGCAACCGCCATTCACTTGGCCGGTCCTGGCGCGTTGGTCTGGATGCTTATCTCGGCATTCTTCGGCATGTGCACTAAGTTCGCCGAAGTCGCGCTTGCCGTTCACTTCAGGCAGAAAGACGCTCACGGTGACTGGCGCGGCGGCACGATGTACATACTTGAGCATGGCATCGGCGACCGGTTCGGCAAATTCTTAGCTGTAATATTTGCGATTTTCGCCTTCTTGGCATCGTTCGGCATCGGCGCAGCGACGCAGGCTAACTCAGCAGCCGAAGCACTGTCAATGGGCTGGAACATCGACCATCTTTACAGCGGAATTTTCATGGCCGTCTTCGTAGGTCTTGTTATCATCGGCGGCCTTAAGAGCCTCGCGACCGTGACGACATTACTCGTCCCGTTCATGGCGGTGTTCTATATTATCGGCGCAGTTGTAGTTCTTATTCAGAACGCGGCGCATATCCCGGGCGCTATCGGTGATGCAATTAACTTAGCGTTTAATAATCCTGAGACGATACCGGCCGGTCTTGCGGGCTGGGGAGTTAAAGAGGCGATACAGCGCGGCATAGCGCGCGGCGTCTTCTCTAACGAAGCCGGTATGGGTTCTGCGCCCATGGTTCACGCCACAGCTAACGTCGATCACCCGGTACAGCAGGGCTTCTATGGCATATTTGAAGTGTTTATGGACACGATCGTTATCTGCACGATGACCGGCCTTGTTATCTTAACGACCGGCACTCTTACAAGCTCGCCCGATTTAACCGGCGCTCAGCTTACGCTTCAGGCATTTGAAAATGCTCTTGGCGTGACCGGCAAATACGTATTATCAGTCGGCTTATTATTATTCGCATTCACGACTATTTTAGGCTGGTACTGGTACGCTGAAACTGCCGTGACGTATTTATTCGGCGTAGTTGCAAAGCCGTTCATGAAGATAATCTGGGTAGTCTTAATATTATTCGGCGCGGCCGGCGGCCAGTTCTTAGGCGCAGTGGGCAACGATTTCTTAAATAATCTCTGGGATATTTCAGATACGTTAAACGGCTTAATGGCATTGCCCAACTTAGTCGGCTTATTGCTCTTAACTATGACGTTAAAGAAACTTGTTAAAGACTATGACAAGAAGAATGCAGCCGGTAAAATAACTCCGCCGGATTTCTTTAACGAGCTTTAATATTTAAGCTTTAATATTTAAAATTTAATTTAAAAAATTGCCGCCTGCTTTTAATTAATTTATTAAGCAGGCGGATTTAATTTTATTTAATTTTTTAATTTATTAATATTTAAACTCGCGCATAATCTGTGCAGCTAAATTTCTGCCGATGGTCTCGGCATCAGAGCGCGGGCCGGTCAGGACTTTCTTATGATAAATATTTTCGCCGTCAGCATTATTGCCCCGCATCTCTATATATAAGCCGGTAAGCTCTAAATTATTATTATCTTTAATTACAGCGTGAGCTGCGACCGGCTGAGTGCAGCCGCCGCCTAACGCAGTCGCGAACGCCCGCTCGGCTATTGCGCAGTCCTGCGCTTCTTTGTCGATTATTGCGTCAAGATAATAATAATCTTCGCCTGCGCGGCCTTGGCACGCCAACACGCCTTGCCCAGCCGACGGTATCATTTCGCTGGCTTCAAAATACTTGCTGATTTTATTCCCTAAGCCTAAACGCTTTAAGCCCGACGCGGCCAAGACCAACATGTCGAACTCGCCGGATTCTAATTTTTTTAATCTAGTCTGGATGTTGCCGCGTACAGCTACAACTTTTTTATCAGGGAAAATTTTCGCCAGCTGCAAGCGTCTTCTCAGAGACGAACAGCCGATTACATCGCCGTCAGGATTATTTATTACTAACGCGTCTCTGGGGTCTTCACGCTTTGAGTACGCAACTATCGGCAGCTTCTCGTTTAACTTCATCGGCACGTCTTTAAGGCTGTGAATAGCTAAATCTATATCGCCGTTTAATAATGCGTTCTCAAGCTCCAGCGTGAACAAGCCTTTAATGCCGGTCGGGTCTGTGATGTCGGCAAATGGCTTCATGTTCACGTCGCCGGTCGTCTGCATAATTATTAACTCGACTTCAAGCTCGGGATGCGCCTGCGTTATAGCTTCAATAATTAAATTGCTCTGAGCGACTGCAAGCGCGCTTGCGCGGCTGCCAATTCTAATTTTCTTAGCCGGCCTCTCGCTCACGCTTTCACTATCGCTCTCGCTCTCCTCAGCTACCCACCGCGCCCATACTGACCGCAATCTATCAGCAAGGCGCTTAGTCGTGTGATACGACGTTCCGGCGGTCGATACTGACACCGACGCTGCGCCTGAAGCTATCAATGCCGGAAAGAAGAACGTACACTCGGCTATTGCGTCGGCAACGCTCACTGGAATATTGCGAGCCCGCGCCTCAAGTCCTACTGATTTATTCGCCTCTCTGTCATCAGACGCTGCGACAGCAAGCATCGCGTTATCTAAATCTTTTAATTCAAACTTGCGCTTAAAAATTTTAATTTGATTTTTAACGCTGTCAAAGCCCGGGTTTAACTCAGGGCTTACAACTCTAATACTTGCACCGCACTTTAATAAAGTCTTGACGCGTCGCAATGCAATTTTGCCGCCGCCGACTACTAACACATCACGGCCTTCTATATCGATCAGCATCGGGAACATCGGCGGCCTCTCGAGATTAAAAATCCTGCGCACCCAAGCAACGCCTTCGTCTATGCTATGTATCTCCTCATCCGAGTTAGGCCGGACAATTAATATAACTTCAATGCCTAAGTCCCGCGCTGCGTTAATTTTTTCATCCATGCCGCCGGCTGTTCCAGTCGCCTTAGTGATTAACACGCCGCAGTTATAAGCCTGCAGCATAGCTTTATTCAGCTCATAGCTAAACGGCCCCTGCATCGCAATTACATGAGCCGAGTTAAATCCCAGCTCCTCACACGACTTCAATACTCCTGACACAGGCAAGACCCGCGCGTAAATTCTTTCCCTGAAATTTATTACATTTATAAATTCCTTAAGCTCTTTGCTCCCAGTTGCAAGCAAAATATTTTTATCAATAAATTTTTTAGAATTTAATAATTCAGCTGCTTCATGAGCCGAGTTCACCGTGCTTAATTTTAAATTCTCGTAAATAGCATCATCAGGCCGCGTGACGCGCATTAACGGCAGCTCAAGCTCACTGCACACGTCTTTTATATTGCGTGTGACTTCAGTTGCATACGGGTGCGTAGCATCGATAACGCAATTAACGGCCTCAGACTTCATTAAATTCTTCATGCCGTCGGGCGTAAGACGGCTTGCAAATAATTTTATATTATTATTTGCTAAATCGCTCACGATGTCAGCGCCGTATTGCGTCGCTGCGCAGTAAATAATTTCAATTCCAGTATCTTTTAACCGCTCCAACAGCTCCCGAGCTTCAGTCGTACCTCCGAATATTAACAGCTTGCCCATGATTAATTTAAATAGCCGCGCGGCGTGATCATCTTATTATTTTTAATTTTAGTCTGCGAGTTGCCGATTACAGCCGTGCAGAACATATCAAGCTTCTCATCGCGAATTTCTTTAAGCGTCATGATTTTATAATTCTGATCTTTGCGGCCGATATTGCTGACCCAGCCGGCCGGCGTATCAGGGCTTTTATGATTTAATAAAATATCGCACGCCCATTTAAAATGCTCAGGCCTGCCGTGGCTTGCAGGATTATATAAGCAAATTACAAAGTCAGCTTGAGCCGCAGCAGCTAATCTCTTAGCTATTAATTCTTTAGGCGTAAGCAAATCGCTTAAGCTTATTATCGCGAAGTCATGCATCAGCGGCGCACCTAAGACTGCCGCAGCTGAATTAGCCGCCGTCCCCCCGGGTATAATTTCAACTTCAACTTTATTATCAGCTATCTCAAGCATCAGCCCTGCCATGCCATAAACGCCCGGGTCGCCGCTTGATACCAGCGCAATATTTTTATCAGGATTATCAAGCGCAAGCTGCAGCACTTCGCGGCAGCGCTCCGCCTCGTGCTTCATTCCTGACGGGCGCAGATCTTTAGCTTTTAATATATCAAAATCTTTTATTAAATCTATATAAGTCACATAGCCGCATATAATATCGCTGCGCTCAAGCGCATTAACAGCCCTCGGCGTCATATCATCCTGTCCGCCCGGGCCAAGTCCTATTACAAATATCATCTAAAAATTTTTCCCCTTTCTATAACTCTAAATTTATTTGCATCTTCTGCTATTATTAATATTGCATTTAAATCTTTATAGCTTTCTAAAAATTTTAATGCCGCGTCACTGCCCATTATCATAAAACTCGTTGCCAGCGCGTCGGCCAATGCGCCGTCGGGAATTATTAATGAGGCTGACAGCATATTATTTCTAACAGGCCTGCCGGTTCTGGGATCAAAGAAATGCGAATATTTAACGCCGTCAATAATTTTATAGCGCTCGTAATTTCCTGACGTTATAACAGCCGTGTCATTAACTTTAATTTTAAACGCAATTTTAGCTTTATCCAACGGGTCTCGAATGCCGATGTTCCAGCCGCTGCCTATGAGCTGAATATTGCCGCCTAAATTTATTAATGCCCGCTCTATTCCCTGAGCTGCAAATTTGTCAGCAAGCCTGCGCGACGCATAGCCCTTAGCTATCCCGCTGAAGTCCAACACAGCTCCGGCCTTGCTCAAATAAATTTTATTTAAATCTAAATCAAGGCTGATTATATTTATATCTAAAAAATTTAACGCGTTATCGATGCTTGCAGGCTCAGGCAATTTTTTATTAATCTCATTAATCTTCCAGAGCTTAGTAACAGCTCCGATCAACGGATTAAATATATTATGCGTGAGCTTATTTATCTCGATAGATTTTAACGCCAGCGCTATTACGTCACTCGAGACCTCAACAGGCGCAATCCCGGCCATTTTATTTATTTTATTAACCTGCGAATTTTCATCGTACAGCGAGACCTGACCTTCAAATATTTTTAAATAATCAAACGCCTCGTCAAGAATTTTATTTAATTCAACTTCGCTTTTATTTTTGCTCTCAAGCGTGACGCTTATTAAAGTATTCATGGCAAGGCCGCTGCGCGTGACGCTATTTAATTTATTATTATAATTAACATACAGCAAGCCGGCTATGACGGCCAGCACGAGCCAAAAATTTTTATTTACTTGTCCCATTTAGAGTAATTATAAATAATATGAATAGGACGGTCTTTAACTGAGTTGCCGGGAAATCTTTTAGTCGCCTCTGCATTATACAGCAGCGTAATAGTCGTATATTTATCCGGCGTCCAAGTGTTCTTAATCATGATGCGCCCGGGCACAAGCGAGTTATTAACCGGCATCTCCTTGCCCTTGCCGTACTGCATTTCAAAACCGCGCTTCAATAACTCATAAAAATTTTTGTCCTTGCTTGCGCTGCCCGTACTCTTTAAATACGCAGCTTTACTCTTCAATAATTTCTTTTTGTAAAATGCAAATGCAAATTCAGTTTGAAAGCCTTCAAAATAGCCGGTCATCAATAAGCTCTCGGGACGGGGCGTTGCGACTTTAGCGCCGCTGTTCTCCATCCGCTTCTGCACTCGCTTATAGACGTGGCCGAACGGCAGCGACATAAAAGCATCGGCAGAGTTCGACAATGCAAGCGCATAATCACAGCCTGCGCAAATTAAAATTAAAATTAACGCAAAAAATTTTTTAAATTTCATATTATTAATTTAATATTTAATTATTGCGCTGGTTCAAATCCCAGACTAAACGCCTTGCGCTCTTTGCGTCAGCGCCGGTGCCCTCGGTGAAGACAGCTTTAAAACTTCTCGAGCCGCGCCGCTTAATTTTCTGCGGCAATATCTCAGCCTTCGCAACGATTTTATTATGCTGATCAAGAAATATCATCGTGCCGCCGAACGTGACATTGCGGTAATTTTTATTGCTGACTTCAAACGTCAAATTCGAGTGATGATAATTAATATTCCTAAATGACAGGCCGGTTCGCCCGGGAACATTGCCGTAACGCACAAGCGCCGAGCTTGCAGTGCAGAAGATAAATATTAAAATAACGCTAAGCAAAAATTTTCTTAAACGCAAAATTAAACAACTCCTCTTGATTTATTTAAACTTAATTTATTATATATAATAAATGAAAATTTAATAATTTTGCAAAGCGGGAGATTTTTAAATGAGTAATAATAATAAAAGAATATTGTTTGGAACTGACGGAGTGCGCGACATTGCGAATTTATCCGGCGGCAACATGACGGCGGACTTCGCGCTTAACTTAGGCCGCGCATTTGTGTTATTTCTGCAGCGCAAAAATTTTAAAAATATAAAAATTGCTGTAGGACTTGACACTCGTAAGAGCGGCGCTATGTTGGAATGTGCGCTGAAGGCCGGTATGCTCTCGGCTGGAGCTGATGTATATTCAATTGGAGTTATCCCGACGCCGGGCGTGAGCTTCGCCGTGAAGGAATTAAAAGCAAGTGCCGGCGCAGTGATAAGCGCGTCGCACAACCCAGCCGAGTATAACGGCATAAAATTTCTTGACGCTAAGGGCTGCAAGCTCTCAGATCAAGACGAGCTGGAGATCGAGCAAATTTATTTTAATTTAAATAAATTTAATAATAATCAAAATCTTACGGGCGATTTAGTCGGCCGTGATCATTTTATGCCCCAAATGGCTAAGGACTACGCACTGCACTTGTCAAAAATCTTAAAATCAAAATTAAATTTAAAAGTCGCGTTCGACTGCGCTAACGGCGCTGCTGCGGTAATCATTCCTAAATTAGCAAATTTTGCTGATATTTACTGTGCAATCACCGGCGCAAGACCTGACGGCCTGAATATAAATAAAAACGCAGGCGTCATGTGCATGGATAATTTAATTAATTTTATAAAAGATAATCACGCTTACATAGGCTTTGCGTTCGACGGCGACGCTGACCGCGTGTTAATTGCTGATGCTCAAGGCCGGATTATCGACGGCGATATAATCTTATGGGTATTAGCTAAATGGCTTAAGTCTAAAGATTTATTGAACGCCGGCTTGGTCGTAACGGTGATGAGCAGCATGGCAATCGAAGAGCAT
>JAFUXM010000077.1 GCA_017470785.1 Synergistaceae bacterium | reverse complement strand
TGCAAGCAAATCATCGGTCACGGCTGGCACCGCAAGTGCCGTTTTACTTGCTCTAACTAGCACCCATGCGGATGTATCTACAATTGCCGCTGTCAAAATCACCGATGCAGGCGTGCTCGAGGCGTACGAGGAAGTTGCTTGCTCTACTAAGGTAGATGGCACTTTCGATATCAACGACGATGGCGCTTTGACATTTACGCCGAAAGGTGAGGATGTTACCGTTACTCTTAACGCTGGGCTGAAGATCGCAGGCACACTTAACGAAGATGAAGATACTTTCACAACCGACGAAGAGCAGGAGATCACCGGGATAATCGAAGATGACGACGATACCGAAGTTACAATTACCGTACCCGCCTCTACGGCGTTTGACTACGAACTTGACGACGAGGACGGCACTATTACGCTTACACTTGACGAGGCTGTCACCGGAACAGCAGATGATGGTACCGAGTATACTTTTACTTCTATTACCCTCACCGGCTCTGAGGATGTTACACCTGTTCAGCCAGAGCCCGCGTTCGACTCAGCCGATGTCAAAGTCTATTCCGGCGATGTGTTGATTGATACCGTGACCTTCACCAGCAGAGACACCGAGGCTAAAGAGGTTAAAGTCAGTTCAGACATTACAGTATCGTTATCATTTGATTTAAGCGCTGTCAGCGTTGAGCTCGTCTCAGTTGACGGCAAAGAAATCACGTCAAGCGACGGAGTGTATTCATTTGAGTTTGAGACAGATACGATAGCGTCAATCTTCTTCACATCCGGCGACGCATCGTTTGAGGCTAAACTCAGTATCGTATCTGATGACGGCGAGACCGAGGGCGATGATGACGATGATGACGAGACATATTTGCTTGACTTAGACGGCACAACGTTCAAGTTCACCGGCTCTAACGGCCAGAGCGCAAGCTTCACAGCCAGCACCGACGTATACTCAACTTCAAGCGACTTAGCGAGCGTTGATGCAGACGGCGCATGGGGCACTATGACGTTCAACGTGTCCAGCGACATCTTCTATGACTTCATTATCAGCGTGGACTTCCCAGCCAGCGCGTCAGTTGCAGCAACTTACTACAAAGAAACTGCAGCCGACACCTACGAGACAGACAGCGACGCGTATTCAGCAGGTCAGCTTGAGCCGACCGAGGGATATTATAAACTCGTGTTCAAAGCCGGTTTGATTGCATCCAGCGACGGCACAGCAAGCGGCGACGGCTACTTTGATTTCACAATTCAGGTAGTCTCGGTTGATGCCGGAACGACGAGCAGTGATACGACAAGCGGCGACACTGCGAGCGGTGATACGGCAAGCGGTGACACTGCAAGCGGTGATACTGCAAGTGAGGATACGCTTGTTGAAGTCGATGACCCGAATGACGCAGCTACAGATACGGACGCAAGCGGCAACGCAGTAGTTGCGGACGGCCAGACTATCAACACGCAGTTCTTGGGCAGCAACGGCGCAGTCACGGCGGCTATCGCGCAGGCGTTCTTCAGCAATGCTACACCGGTCGAGCCTGCAACGCCTGAACAGATTGAGGCAGCGTTAGAGACGCTTGGCTTGACTGCTGATGACATGGGCAACGCAACCGAAGGCTATAAAGTAGTTGGTCTCGGCCTGCCCAGCGGCGTAACCTTAACAGCCGGAATGAAGTTCTTCGTTATGATCTCGTCCGCACTTGACGGCACGGGCAACAGAGCGCTCGGTATGGGCATCCTGAGCAGCAAACAGATCGGCTTAGGCTTCCTGCCGATAGTGTTCAAGCTGTTAAAGAACCCGGCCAACACGAGCCAGTTCATGACGTTTGACGCAGGCAGCTACTACGTCGGAGCAACTAACGACATGGCCAGCAGCGACAGCGAAAGTGCAAGTAAGAACGCAAGAGTAGTATTCGTAACGGCAGCGGGCGACACGTTCAGCATTGCAGCGGACGAACCGACATTACTTCAGGGTCAGACTGCAAGCGGTGACGCTAAAGCAGTTGAAGAGAGCAGCGGCGATGATGACGATGATGAGCACCAAGCTACCAGCAAGCATGGCGGCGGCAGCTCAGGCTGTGACGCAGGCTTCGGCTTAATCGCATTAGCAGCAATCGCATTAGCAGCCCGCAAGATCCGCAAATAAATTATATATAGATTTTATTAATTAATAATTATCACTAACTAATTTTGAGGTTCCTCGTGAATGAGATGTAGCTATACATCGGACCTAACTCCTGCCGGTCCCCCAGGCCGACAGGAGTTTTTATATTTTATATATATTGGACCTTGAAGCGGCTGGTCTTTACAGCAAGCATGGGCATATGCTTGCGGCTGGCCGCGTGGCGCGAATATCGCATTAGCTGATGCACCCGCAGCTCAGACTGCGACGCATCACGCCCCACGACACTTTACCCGGCCGCAACTTGCTGAAGCTTGAAGCGGCTGACCTTCACAGCGAGCATGGGCATATGTTTACGTAACGGCTGACGGCGATGTAACACGCCAGCCCAAGGCTGCAGGGGTTTTTAAATTTGATATACATATGCTTATTTCCCGCCGCGAGAATTTTTGTTATTGAGTTGCGTCATAAAAAGACGGAGCAGCAGGATTGCTCCCACAGCTCCGTTTGTGTCGTACGGCTTGCCGCTTACTTGATGCGCAGCTTCTTAGCGGCTGGACGCGGCCGGCGTATAATCACGGTCAAACGTCCAAAGTCAATGCGCAGATAGAAACTAAATGCGATCTTGAACTTAAGTCGCGGAAATCGTTTTGCCAATGTGGTTACCTCCTTCCGTAAGAAAGGTGTTCGCCCTGCGAAAGACGAACCAGTACGGGGATTTTTAGTTCCCGCAAAGACTTTAAGCCCGGACAGATTCGCAGTACCAAAAAAGCTCAGATTGTACGACAAAGATATTTTAACACAAAAAATCCTCCTTATTAACCCCAATATTCGCAGTTATTGGGATAAGGAGGTTACCAAACTGGCAAAACGATTTCTAAGATTGTAAATGTATTATACAAAAATTTTTTAAGTTTTGTCAATGCAATAAAAATTCCCCTTTTGAGCCTCTATGTTGCAGTCATAGAGAAAAGGGGAGAAGTAAATAATGCCAAAATTACCGAAACTTTAAATATATTATACAAAAAATTTTCATGCTTTGTCAATGCAAGAGCTTTGAACTCTTAAAAATAAACAGCTCCCTTAAAATTAAGAGAGCTGTTTTTTTTAAATTATAAATTATTTATTAATTTATTATAAGAAAATTCCGCGAAGTTCTACGACGTCGGCGACACGCTGGATTGCAGCCATGGTTGCGGCGCGGCGCATCTTGATGTTTTTAGCCTTGGCATAGTCCCATACACGATTAAAATTGCCCTTCATGATGTGAACAAGCCTGTCGTTGTACTCTTCCTCGCTCCAGAAGAAGCCCTGCAGGTTCTGCGCCCACTCGAAGTACGAGCCGATAACTCCGCCTGAGTTAGCTAAGAAGTCCGGCACTATCAGCGCGCCGTTCTGAATTAAAATCTTGTCAGCTGCCGGAGTGGTCGGGCCGTTCGCACCCTCGACTATGTACTTGGCCTTAACTTTGCTTGCCGTCTGATTGTTGATTACGCCGTCTCTTGCACACGGGAACAGGAAGTCGCACTCAGCAAACAACGCATCTTCAATCTTCTCAGCTCCAAACTTTTCAAAACCGTTTAATAAATGCTTAGGATCATGATTTATTATCTCAAAGGCTTTATTAATATCAAGGCCGTTGGGATTATAATATGAGCCGGTTATGTCGCTTATCGCAACGACCTTCACGCCTGCATCGCTCAAAGTCTTTGCGGTGTAGCTGCCGACGTTGCCGAAGCCCTGTATCGCGGCCTTAATGTCAGCCGGATTTTTATCAAGCTTCTTCATTAATTCAAGGCCGCATGTAGCGACGCCGCGGCCTGTTGCCTCGGTGCGGCCCTTGCTGCCCCAATACGGTATGGGCTTGCCGGTCAATAACGCCGGTTCAAAGCGGCCGTGCAGCTTGCTCACCGTGTCCATAATCCAGACCATCTCTTGGCCGCCGGTGTTCATGTCAGGTGCAGGCACGTCCGACCAATCGCCGATTATCGGCGCAATCCTCGCTCCGAATGCCCGCGATAATTTCTCTTTCTCCTTCTTAGACATGCTCAGCGGGTCGCACGCTATGCCGCCTTTGCCGCCGCCGTAGGGTATGCCGGCCAGCGAACACTTCCACGTCATGAGCATTGCCAGAGCCTCGCACTCATCTACATCTACTTCAGTATCATATCTGATGCCGCCCTTGGCCGGCCCTAACGCCGTCGAGTGCTGCACTCGATAGCCCTTAAATACTTTCACGCTGCCGTCGTCCATCTCAACCGGCACCGATACCTCAAGCCGCCGCTCCGCGTGGCTCAATATAGCAATTAACTTCTCGCTCAAGCCCATTTCGTCGGCCGCACCGTAAAATTCCTGCAGTGCAGTGTCAAGCAGCACATTATCCGACTTCCTGCGCTCTGCCTTATTATCAGCCATAACTCATTCACCTCTATTAAAAAATTTTTAATTAATAATTATTATAATCTAAAATTCTCAGCACGTCCGGAAATAATTCGAGGCTGCGCCGCAATATCCCATTCATGCAGGCAATCGCCACGCCGTAATTCACTATATTAACATTCGCCTCTTGAGTTTTATTAATTCTATTCGCCATCTCGAGCTGTGAATTATTAAAGCATAACTATTAAGCTC
>JAFUXM010000076.1 GCA_017470785.1 Synergistaceae bacterium | reverse complement strand
TCTCGTCCATGTCAAAATCCTCCTGTTGTGTGAAATAAATTAATTTTGCTCCGAGCTCGGCTGCTTAGAGCCTGAAGCTTTGCCGAGCTGTTTAATAATCTCCATCTCTCTGCCGCTTAACTGCCACGCTATGGCCTCGGGCTTCAGCTGCTCTTTAGCCCGCGCAAGCTCTTCGGCCTTGGCTTCACTTAATAAATAGCCATTGCCGAATATCTTAACTTCACTCTTGCCGCTGCTTGTCTTCATACTCTTCATTGCGTCAAGCTCTCCAACCCGATAAATCTCGCTTGCACTGGCCTTGAACGGGATGCCGTTTCTGCTAAGTCTGCCCAGTATCGCTGCGGTCGCGACATACGGCGGATATTCGTACTTCAGCAATTCAACTCTGCGCCCGTTGCAGTAATCATTCCAGTTGTTGACCACCTTGATAGTGTGATACAAAGTCGCCGTGCTTCTGATGCCCGGCTCTTCAAGGTTTGTGACAAAGCCTGTATTCACTCTTGCGCCATTTTCGTATGTAATTCTTGTGTCGGTGCACAACACGCAGCAGTCTTCGCTCCATTCTTTGAATGCAGTCAAGCCCGGGCAGAACAGGAAGAACTTAATATCCCGCTCCAGATACCACCGGCAGATCTTCGCCTCAATGCTGAACGGCGGGTTATCTACCACGATATGCTCCGGCTGATAATCAAAGCTTGTGAAGTCCGCGCCCGGCCAGAACGGCCTGACGAAATTTTTGCGCTCCAGCCTGTAATTTCCAGCTACCCAGTTGGCTATGGCGTCATAGACTGGCTCGGGCGTCATGCAGTCGTCAGTTGTGAGCTTGGGCTTGAATTTATTCACAAAGCCCTCATAGTCCTCGTGCTTAGCTTTAGCGCTGACTTTCGCAGTGCCGTCGGGCGTGACCGGCACGTCATCAAATAAATGCAGTTGGTGTGTTGCCATGCTAAGCTCTCCTGTTCCAGGCCTCGGCTGCCTTTGCGGGGTCAAAGCTGCTCCAGCTTCTTGCACCGCACTGCGGACATGTGACATAAGCTCTGCTATGCTCATCCCAGTTCAGTTTTGCCTCGCCGCCGCAATGCGGGCATGGCTTCAGCTCAATTTGGGCAACATCTGTCTCAAACAGCGCCCGCAGTTCCCGCTCGGCTTTTGCCTTCTCCGACTGGGCAGTTTGGGCATAAATATTCGCAGCCTCCCGCTGCTTGACTAAATTGCCCAGCTGGGTGCTTAGCTTCATAAGCTGCTCGGTCATAGCGGCGCAGATAAATTTATCCTGCCGCCCCTCGATCTCTTGGCGCAGCTTTGCCCATAGCGCGCTCTTTTTTGCTTTGGCGGCTCTAATAGCCCCGCATAATTGCTCAAACCTCTGAACTTGCGCTCTGCCCGCCATGCTATACTCTCCTGTTCCACGCCTCGGCGGCCTTTTCGCGTGAGTCGAAATAATTTGAAGTTGTCCAGCACTTTGAACACGTGGCGCAATAATCTGAATATTTGTCACTTCCAATTACCTTACTCTCGCCGCCGCAGAACGGGCAGGGTTTCAGCTTAATTTTTGCCTCGTTCATGTTAATCAGTCTCCTGCTGCTGCGCCGCCGCCTTCTTCTTGGCTCTGTACCCGCGCTGATATTCTGCAAGCCGCTCCTTGTTCAGAGCATAATACCCGCGCCAATACTCGCGTTTATACTCTGCTTTGCTCTTCTTGTGCGCAGCTCTGCTTTCGCGGCGCTTAGCTGCTGCAAGTTCAGCCGGTGCGGGCTTCGGCGCTATTACCCGCCAGCGCGTGTCATTCTCCCACTCGACAAACGCCTCGCTTAGTACCTCATGCACTGCGGCAAACCCGCAGCTCCGGCACTGCACGCAGAACTTCCTATCCTTGTAGTTGTAGGTGATCTCCGCCTTGCCGCCGCAAAATCTGCACGGCCTTAATTCAATTGCCTCGTCCATGTCTAAATCCTCCTGTTGCGTGAAAATTAATCGCTGAAAATATCCTGTTCTGAGACTGCCTTGCGCTGCCTTGCCTTTGCCTGCTTGCGCTGCTGCAAGCGCTCCAGCTTGGCAAGATATTTCTCGATGTCATGCTTGACTTCAAGATATGAATTGCGCAGCGGGAAGTCCTGCGTGTTGCCGTAGCGCCCCGCCTGGCCGTTGCGGCGCACGACGTTCAGCTGCCACTGATCGCCGAGCTTGCACTTCACTATCTCGCACACCGCGATAGAATTTCCGCCGGTTGACGGCAGCCGGTAGAACTTATGCACAAAACCGGCCTCGGCCAGTGCATCATCCACCTGCTTCTCCAGCACGTCGCAGGCGCGCCGCCACTGGTCATTCCCGCTGTCGATAAACTTGCGCTGCGCTTGCCGCATCCGCATAACTAACTCATAAAACTTCTCCGCTGCACTAATCATTGTCTTAACTCCTGCCCTCTCTAAAACGGCACGCCGGAGTTATCCATCGGCTGGCCAATATCAAACCCTAACTGTGAATTCTGCATTGACTGCACCGACATATTCGGGTTAAAGCTCTGCTGCTGGACTTGCTGCTGCGCTTGACCAGCACTATTGCCGCGCTCCTTCGCCTCAAACAAACTTACCAGTATTGTGTCGCGGTCACTCTGCCCAAGCAGTGCATAATTCACATATTTGTCCAGCATGATGAACTCCCCGCCTTTGTCGTCTTCCATCAAGCTGCCGATGTTCTTCCAGCGGGCGCGCGTCCGGTTGTAATTATCCTGATACTCGCTCACCTTCACTGCCAAATCATACTTTCTGCGCATGAAAAAATCTCCTCTCGTATTTGCCTTTTTAACGCCCCGACAGCAAGTTTTTACCGCCGGGGTATATAATTTACTTGCTGATAACTTTGCGCCTAAGCTCGGCCCATTCTGACCGCTCTATCTCACTCAATTTTTCATGTTCCGGCCACGGCTCGTTCATCATGCCAAACTCGTGCGCTATCTCCTCGCCCTTTGCGTCAGCCATCTCGCACCGCCGCCACCAGAACTTCATGAAGTCATGCTGGCTGATAATCTGCTTCTTCCTGACGCGCGGGTCAACTAAGCCGGCCTTGAACGCGCAGCCCCTGTGGGTGTGAAAAATTTTCAGCATCACTTTCCGGTGGTCGAAGTCGAAGAAGTGAAATGAACTTACTTCCGGCTTGATCTCGCGGCCGCATAGCCAGCACTTGCGGCTTGATCCGTACATCGGCAGTTCAATTGCTCTTGCGGCTCTTATGCTATGGCCTTCTGCAGGCTCTGCAGCTTTCTGTGCTGCATAGCGCTCGCGCTGCCGCGCATTGATCTGCTCCCTGTTTGCGGCACGCCACTTGCGCTGGTACTCGCGCTGCCGCTCCCTGTTCTCGGCGTAAAATTCGCGGGCGCGCTCTGTGATCTGCTCTTTGTGCGCGGCGTAATACTCGCGGCTGTACTCAAGTATCTGCTCTCTGTGCGCGGCCCGATACTTGCGCTGGTACTCGGCGATACGGTCCTTGTTCAAGACGTAGCGCCCGCGCTGCTTTTCAATTATCTGCTCTTTGTGCGCGGCGTAATACTCGCGCTGGTATGCAAGCTTGCGCTGCTTCTTGGCTGCCCCGTACTCGCGTCTATACTCGCGCTGGCGCTCGAGGCAGTCACACTTAGTCCCGCTCATCATAAACTCTCCTGTTCCAGGCTCTTGCTGCATCTCCCAGTGTTGGGTGAACGTGCGTCGCATTCTTGCAGCTTGCGCATGTTATCAAATACCAATTGCCAAATGCACCGCTGGCAGATGTTACCAGCGCTTCGCCGCCGCAGAACGGACACGGCTTTAATTTAACTTCGCTCATGCTATGGCCTCCTGTTCCACTCTTTAACCGCGTCGTCCCGGCTGTAATATGGATTAGTTGCAAAACTGCAATGAGTACATGCCACGCGGTATTCATCTAAGCCATTGACTTCGTAACAGCCTTTATACCCGCAGCGCGGACACGGCCTTAATTTATTCCTGCTCATTCTTCGGCCTCACGCAAAGCACTTCGTCGAGTCTGTTCCACGCCTCGACCGCCTCTTCCGGCGTGTTGAAAATATTTGTCCCATAGTAGCATTTCTGACAGTCCACATAGCACCATCTGTCTTGGGGAAGTTCACCCACGACCATTAATACTTCTTTGTCGGGAAGTTCAACCGTCAGCTTGCCTTCGCCGCCGCACTTCGCGCACGGCTTTAATTTAACTTCGCTCATGCTATGGCCTCCTGTTCCAAAGTTCGGCTGCTGCGTTATCAGCCTCATCCGCGTAATCATAGGCGTCTTCAGTTGCGAGGTAAAAATCGCAGGCTGCACAGCCGGCAAACCCCGCATAGATGGCGCCGCTATCGGGCGGCCAGTATTCTCTGTGCGTGACGTACGGGGTGTCTTCACTGCCGCAGAACGGGCACGGCTTCAGCTCAAATTTATTCCCGCTCATTACGCGTTACATCCTGCTAACTCAGCCTGCACTTGCTGCACCGGCTGCCTGTTCTTTAATCTTTCAATCAAGTCCCAGAGCATTAATTTATCGCCCTCGTCCCAGGCCTGGCTCGGCTTTAAAACTCCAAACAGCGAAGTAATCTCGCTCATAGCTATATTCTCGCTGCCGCAGACCTGCACCAGCTCCTGCCATATGCGCGTCCGCTCCTGATTATCAAGGCTGCCGTCGGTCAGCACGCTGCTTTTAGCTTGCGGCTGCACTTGCACTGGCACTTGCTGCACTTGCGCCGCGTCAAGCTCTTCAGCTGTGACTATGCCGCTTATACTAAACGCGCGTTTTAACGCCTGCGCTTCAGCAACTTTTAAGATCATCGCGTGGGGGAATTGCCGCCACGTCGGACTGTTGCGCCTGTAGTCCGCAATCGGCGCATAAACATACACCGGCCTTGACTTGCCTTTCTTATACACTGCGGCATATGCGCCGACTATCGCGCCGCGCCCCTTCGTGCTGTAGACGTGTTCAACGCCCGCGCTGGTCTTCTTAAATAAATCGCCCTCGTACACTACGTCGGCTTCAAGTCCGTCAAAGTCAGCGCTGCGATTTGCAATTTTCAAATAGCCGTCGCGTGAAGTCATGATGATCGGCCTTGCGCTGCCGTCTTTGATAAACCAGATGTCCCGCGCAAACGGATCTAACCCATATGAGTTAGCCAGATGCAAGAACATTCTTAGCTCGTCGTCGGTCGCATCTTTTGCCACAGTTCGCTTGATCGTCTCGATCTCTTCCCGCGACCACACCTGATTATTACTGCCATTAGCCATAACTGCCAACTCGCTATTCGTCATCGCGTCCAGTCTCCTTTATCTTGTAAGTGAAAAAACTTTGTGACTTCATGAAGTCACTCAACAGCTCCGGATGTGCCTTTTTAAAGTCATTGAGATTAAAGCGCGGACTTACAACTTCAGTCAGCTGCAAGATCAAATTGCCGGAGTACACCGTCCTGATACCGCGCGTCAAGACCAGCTCGTCAATCTTGTCTTTCGCCTCGTCCTCAATGGCCTTCCATCTGGCGATATTAAGCCTGGCGTCCTTGAGCTGCTTGATAGCTGCGTCCAGCTCGGGGTCTTCGCTCTCGATAATGCTTTTATCCGGGTCAGCTTTAACCTGCAGCATCTCTTCAGCTTCAGTCTCAGCCTTAAGCCTCGCCTGCCACGCCGGACAAGTCTCTTTGATCTTTATCCAGCATGACTCGCAGATTTTCCCGCTCCATGCATCCGGGCAGCACGGCACTTTCTCACCGGTCTGCATGATGCTCTCAAGCTTGCCTAAAGTCAGCTGCGCGTCCATCCGGTCAAACTTCATCGTTTCAACATAATAATCAGGGTCATTGCGGTTTACGCCGATTATAGCGATCCAGTCGACCTGTATTCCGCGCTCAAGCGCTGCCAGGGCATATAAGCACAGCTGCGTTTTCCACTGGGGCTTATGCGTTGCTGTCCTGCGCTTCTTCCACCATTCGAAGTCGCCCTCGCTCATGGTCTTAATATCAGCCAGCACATGCTGCTTCTCGCCCTTAGATATAAAGCAGTCCGGCACCCCGCGCACAATGCAGCTCTCGCTGCTCAGTTCTAAAACGCCGTCGGTGTCCATGTCCCACCGCTTGACTTCCCAGCCGTCTTCCCTAAGCCAGCTGATGGCCGCGTCCTCGTACAGCTTGCCTATCTGCTGATTTCGCGTGTCCCCGCTGTACTTATTGCCGGGCTTGCCGTCGTCCTGCTTGTACTTGCTGTACTGCTCGTTCAAGTCGGCCTGCTTCCAAATGCGATACTCGCACGGCGATCCGGCCTCCGACATCCTCACTGCTTTCTTTGCTTGCTCCATCTCGCAAAATCCTCCAGTCAAATCAAAAATTTTTTTAAATTAAATCAGCGCCGCAAACTCGGCTAATTTCCTAAATTCCGCCAGCGTCTCAGGCTCGGGCTTCAGCTTTATAGCTCCCATCTGGTGCAGCACGAGCTTTGCCAAAGCCCCTATTGCCGCGTCCGTCACGGCCTGTTCCTGCTCTAACTGCTCAACTCTTGCTTCAAGCTCAGTCATAGCCTAATTCTCCGGCTCTTCATGCGGCAGATATTTTATTAAGTCCCGCAGCACGTCGCACATGCTTATCAGCGCTTGCCTCAAAAATTCCGCTCTATGCTCCAGCTTATCCAGCCTTTGCTCAACTCTGCATTCAAATTCTGTCATTGCTAATCCTTCTCCCTCTCGTTTACCACGCATTTCAACACAGCCGACAGCCGCTTTATCCCACTAAGTGCATTAAGCAAGGCGGCTTCAAAATTGCCCATTCTCTGCTCCAGCGCTTCAACCCGCTGCGCTAAATCTTCATCATGCTCAGTCATAGCTATTCACCTTCCGGCGCACCTAACTCGGTCAGTACGTCACCCACTAAGTTAGTCAGCATTTGCATTCCCTCGGTCATATGCTGCATCGCGTCCTGCAGATTTCCCATCCCGAACTCCAACAGCTTTAGCCCGAACTCCAGCCGGTCAACCCTGACTTCAAGCTCTTCCAGCTCCCCCAGCTTGCACTTGCAATCATGCTCTGCCATTGCTATTAGCCTCCTGTTCTATGTCAGCGCTGCTCTCCAGCGTCCGCTCCAGCACCTTCATTGCCGCTCCGAGAAATGCTTTTATGTCAAGCAGTCCGGCAGTCAATTCGTCTACTCTGGCCTCTAAGCGCTTGAGCCTAAGCTCGTGCTCCGTCATTTCCATCTCTAAAACCCCCAGCCAAATCAAATTTAAATTCAAGCCCTAATTCTCCAGCGCGTTCTGCAAAACCTCGCTCAGTGTTGCCACTGCTGCGCTCATATTCACCAATGCGCCCTGCAAATTGCTCACTTCCTGCTCCAGCTTGTCAATCTTGAGGCCTAACTCGACCTCGCGTTCACTCAGCTCCATTACCCGAACACCTCCTGCAAAATAATCTCGCGCTGCAGCCGGTTGACTTCCTGCTCCAGCTTGAGCAGCTGGTTCTCCAGCTTCAAAATCTTCAGCTCCTTGGCGTTATTGAGCGCCCGCTCGTATCTCAGCTCGGCGATCACCTTCGTCAGCTTGCTGTACTTCCTCTCTGATTTATCCACAGCCATTTTCTTTTCTCCTTATATATATTTAGTAGTAGTAGTAGGGGCGGGGGTCATCCGGTGGATAAGTGCCTCAAGCCCGCATGGTTAAGCCATTCCGCTTGTGGATAACCCTGTGCATAACCCTGTGCATAACTCGGCCTCGATTGTGGATAATGTGGATAACTTTTCGCGCCTCGCTTCGCCTTGTGGACAACTCGCGACTTATTCACAACTTATCCACTGGGTTATCCACCGAAAAATCGGGTTATTCACAGCTTATCCACCGACTTATTCACACCCTGCCCGCTTGGCTAAAAGCTCCTCGATCTGTGCCCGCGGCCAGTACCACCGCCGCCCGATCTTCTGTCCCTGCGGCAGCTCGCCGATCTGCACTAAGTAAGCCACATTCTCCTGCCTGCAGCCTAACAGCTCCGCCACCTGCGTCAAGTTCAGCCGGTTCTGCCGTTTAGCCTTCAGCTCGTCGATTTGCTCTGCCGTCCAGTAATACCTGTCGCCGCGCCGCTTACCCTGCGGCAGCTCGCCTTCCCGCACTAACCGCCGCACATTCTCCGTACTGCAGCCTAACCGTTCCGCTGCCTGCGTTGAGTTCAACAGTGCCTGCGCATCCGGCTCCGGCTTCGGCTTTTGCTGCTTGGCTAAGTACTCGTCGACTTCAGCCTGCCTGTAGTAATACCTGTCGCCGCGCCGCTTACCCTGCGGGAACTTGCCAGCTTTGATAAGCTCCCACAGCTCCAAAGGCGTGCACCCCAGCTGCTTCACTATCTCAAGCCGCGTCACCTTCGGCTCGTCTCCCTGCACCGCAGCCGCTTGCTGCCCTGCCCGCTGCTTGGCTAAATACTTGTCGACCTGCTCAGCCGTCCAGTAGTGCCGCTGCCCGATCTTCTTACCCCGCGGGAACTTGAGCAGCCTCACGTAATGGCTTATAGTCCCCTTAGTGAGACCTATCCGCGCCGCTACCTGCTCTGAAGTCAACAGTCCCTGCGCTTGCACCTCAAGCTCCTGCTGCTTGGCCTGCTGCTCCGCCAGATACGCATCGACCTGCTTCTGCGTCCAGTACCGCCGCGCTCCGATCTTCTTGCCCTGCGGGATCTTGCCGTCCCGCACAAGCTGGTAAAAATGCTCCGCAGTGCAGCCTAACCGCGCTGCCGCCTCTTTCGCACTCAGCCCCATCCGCTACTTCTTGCACCGCCGCGCGAACTTCCGCAGCGTCTGCCGCTGCTCCCACTTCCGCAGCCGGTTCTTGAACTCCTGCACTTCCCGCTGCTGCTCCATGCCAGCCGGTTCATGCAGCTCCAAATTCTGCTCCATGGTCAAGCCTCCTATTTTTAAATTTCACTCCAAAATCTTGCTGCAACTTCCTCCATCCAAAACCCTTGAGCGCCGATTTTTAAACCTGATCAAACCTCCAGCTAACAAATTTTCCAAAACCCTTGAGCGCTTGTACTGCCTGCTTTCACCTCCAGCTAACAAATTTTCCAAAACTCCTGAGCGCCTGTTGCTCCATTTACCGCCTCCAGCTAACCGATTTTCCAAAACTCTTGAGCGCCTTGCTGCTTCATTTACCACCTCCAGCTAATCGATTTTCCAAAACTCCTGAGCGCCTTGTTGCTTCATTTACCACCTCCAGCTAATCGATTTTCCAAAACCCCTGAGCGCC
>JAFUXM010000075.1 GCA_017470785.1 Synergistaceae bacterium | reverse complement strand
ATCTGATTAGCCGAGAGTCTATTTGCATCTTTCAAGCCGTTGGCCCGCAAAATATCCTGAGCAGTCACGCCGCCGTGCGCAAGCGTAATGTCAGACAACGTCTCGCCGCTCTTGACTATATGCTCATGCCACGCAGCGCCGGTTTCCTCAAGCTTTATATCTTCTTTAACAGCTTTAACTTCCGGCTTCTTTGCCTCAGCCTTTAAATCTTTAGCATCTTTTACATCTTTAATATCTTTTACTTCTTTATTATTATTTTCAGCCTTTAAATTTTTAACTTCAGGCTCGGGGCTTTGCTCGATGCCCTCAAGCTCTGCCAGTTCTTCAGGCGCAAGCTCCGGCACTTTCGTACCGTCCTCGTGAATATTTAATACTATGCTCTCGTACTCAGCGCCTGAAAGCGACTTGGGCATCGCTCCAAAGTCCTCAACATCCCTCAAAGCCTCTTGATCAGATATTTCCGGCACGTACGCATACAAATTCGGGAAACTATTTTTAACTTCAGGTTTAATTTCTTCTTTAACTTCAGGCGCAGCCTTTTTAATCTCTTCAGACTTTATGTCTTTTTTAATTTCAGGCGCAGCCTTTTTAATCTCTTCAGGCTTTACATCTTTTTTAATTTCAGGCACGTCAAGCTTCTCAACTTCAACGTCAATAATTTTTTTAGCATCAGCTTGCTCACTTAAATTATTATTATTTAAATTAGCAGCCTGCGCGATTAACGCCTCACGCTTAGTATCCGTGACTTCTACAGTTATAAATCCCTCGTCAACGACCTCAATCACTCCGCGCTGCCGGCCTGCACCGGCCCACGCCGGCCCTGAAAATCTGCCCCACGCTGAGAACATCAAAAACGATGCAAGCGCTACAGCCAAACACATCACAACGCAGAAGCCCCAGTTAAATCTTGTGCTGTTCTTTCTGTCCTCGTTAAT
Organism: Synergistaceae bacterium; assembly: GCA_017470785.1. GTDB lineage: Bacteria > Synergistota > Synergistia > Synergistales > Aminobacteriaceae > JAFUXM01. Next base: position 22,634 of record JAFUXM010000075.1, on the reverse strand, counting down.
TGCTTTCAAAAACGCCCGCTGCTCAGGCAAATATCTATCGTAGTCCCGATGCTCAGCCTCTTGCCGTGCACGGCGTGAATGTAAATTCAAAAAAATTTCCTCCTTCATTAATCTTAATCTCCATAATTTATTTAACAATACTGTCCGAAAATTTAAAAAATTAAAAATTTAAAAAATAATTTGCCCGCAAAAAAATTTTAATTAAAAAATTCATTTGCTCGCATAAAAATTAAATATAAATGAAAGTAAATTTAAAAGCATTATACCATACGGCCTATTTTTAATTCAGCAATTCACGCAAAATTTTTACAGCGCGGCGCTCAAAAGCAATAAATATTTTTGAAAAGTTAAGTTTGTAATATTTATGAAAGGGTTTTATGTAGATGTAGGTGATATAGGGTAAGCATTAAAAATCTCTAATTTAATACACTATAATTTAACGAAATTTAAATTATTATTCTCGTACTTGACTATAAAATCTTTCTGCCACTGGAATACAAACGAGTTATCGCTTTTATATTTTTTAATTAACTTTGCAAGCTCTAAAGTTCTTTGACGCGATAAAGTTTTGAGATTTAAAAGCCGGCCTGCCTCGCGTATCACTAAAATTATATCGCGCTCACTTAAAGCTCTGAGCTTGTCCCGAGCTAAAATAATTTTTGCCTCGCTATGCTCTATTAATAATTCATTAAATAGCTCTTGGCCGCGCTGCTCTTCTGCCTCACGCATAGCTCGCATGTCTTCGGCAAAGCTTGCTAAATGCCCGACTGCATTATTATTAATTTTGCTTGCGATTAATGGCATTAGCTCAAGCCTGATAAAATTTCTTGAGCTTATATTTACGTCTTGATTAGTGCTGTCCTCACGCCATGATATATTTCTTGCGCTTAAAATTTCACGCAGAAAATCGCGGCTAAGTCCTAATAACGGCCTGAAAAATAATCCGCGCCTTTCAGGTATGCCGACGCTGCCGCGAATGCCCGTGCCGCGCAAAATATTAAATAACACCGTCTCGGCTAAGTCATCCCGATTATGACCAAGCGCAATGCCGCAAGCGTCAAATTTATCAGCACTTTCAATAAGCCATTCATAACGCAGCCGCCGCGCCGCCTCTTCCAAGCTCTCAGCCTTAAATTTAAGTTCCGGCACGTCTATCTTAGCGCTCACAAATTTTAAATTTAACTCAGCCGCAAAATCTTTAACAAATCTCTCGTCCTGATCTGCTTCAAGGCCGCGTATGCAATGATTAACGTGCGCCGCTATGACCTCACCGTGATAAAACGCCCGCATCAGCCATAATAAAGCAATAGAATCTCCGCCGCCTGACACCGCAATTATTATTTTATTTATTTTATTAATTTTATTAGCTTGAGCTTTAGGCCATGAACCAGCAAGCTTGAAAAAATATTCAGCCAGTGCATAAAGCGAATATTTATATTCAAGCTGCAAATTAATTTCGCGCTCTTCAGGCGTGAGCCGTCCGAGCGCGTTGTTATAAAAAAATTTAAAATTATTATGCAAAATTTAAAATTGCGTAAGCATGTTATAAATTTAAAATTATCTTTACGCAAGAGCTAAGTCTAATACGCGCTGCACGTTCGCCTTACAGGTCTCGTAGTCCTCGCCGGGCTTGGCCTCATAGACTTTCTGATCTTCAATAAACATGCACGGCACATTGTAATAATCATAATGATCTGCAACTTCAGGCTGCTTGCTCTCTTCAATCCATTCAAGCTTTAAATCATATTTAGCATCTTCAGCCTTAAGCTCGTCAAGCGCTCTGCGCGCCTGCTTGCAGTACGGGCATCTCTCAAGATAAAAGAATTTAATCGCTTTCATTATTATCCGCCTCGTTTTTATCTAAATTATTTAAATTATTTAAATTTTGCGGCAAGCTCTCAGGTTCAAGGCCTTGGCCGACGCGTGCTAATAAAGAATTTAAACGCATCGTCGCGCTGTCAAGGCTGTACGCGAGCTTCAAGCAAGTTAATACCAGCATGTCCTCCTGATTGACGCCGCGCACCGGCACGCCGCAAGCCTCGTCTATCAAGTCCTGCACCCGCTCAAGCACTTCATCGTCAAGAGGCGTCTTAATGCTGTACGCCTTCTTGCCTATCGTCAATAAAAGATCTCTCAGATTTTCAGCCATTTTATTTATTATGCTCAACGAGTGCCAGCAGCCGCTCGTTTAAATTCTCAAGCTTCGTCTCAATGTCCGACTCGCCTTTATCATGCCGCAACGACGCTTCATAAATTTCCTCAAGCGTCCGGTTAAGCTCGCGGCGCGTCAGCACGCATTCTTTATCGCGTTCGCAGGCGCAGGCATTAAGGCGGCTTACACTGCGCCGCAGCTCGTCCCGCTCTTTAATCAACGTCTCGATCCTAAACGCCAGCCTATCTATTAATTCCTCAATGCCTCGTAATTCCATTATTTAAATTACACGCCTGCCTTTATTTAAATTTTAACGCATAGTATAGCCTTTAAGGCTCAAGCTCTCCCGCACTGCATTATGCAAGCTCTCGACCTCGTCATCTTTAAGCGTACGGTCATTTAATCTATACGCCAGCGAATAGGCCAAGCTCACAAAGCCCTCAGGTATGCCCTTGCCTTGATACACGTCAAATAATCTCAAGCTCTCAAGTATATTTAAATCTAAATTCTTAGCCTCAGCTGCCGCACTGACGCTCTCGCGTATATCATGCTCGATATCAGCATGGCTCTTAGACTTATTAACTAACAGCGATATATCGCGCGTCGATGCAGGATATAAGCTCGCAGGCTTAAGCTCAGGCCGTTTTATATTTTCAAGCGGCGTTAAGTCAAGCTCAAATATATAAATATTATTATTAATATCAAGCTCCTGCTCCAAACTCGGCTTCAGCCTCGCGATAAATCCAAGCTTAATTTTATTATTATTAATAATAATGCTCACGCTCGCGGTCTGCCCCGAGTGCGCAAAGCTCTCGCTGTCAGCCTCGAATATAATATTATTAAAGCCTCTGCCCTCGATTAACGCCGTTACATCAGCCTTCAAGCTATAAAAATCTTCAGGCTGTTTATAAATATCCCGCGCGTCAACGCCGTTAAATAATAATCCTGCAAGTTTATTAAACTCTATATGCGAATTATTATTATCACGCAAAAATATTTTGCCCTGCTCGAAAATTCTGACGGGTTCACGCCAGCCTGATAATATACTGTTCTTTAAGCCTGTTAATAATCCCGGGATTAAAGTCGTGCGCATCGCCATCTGGTCACGGCTTATGGGATTTGCAAGCACTAACGGCTTAGCGCGAATATCGCTCTCGTCAAGGCGCAAAAATTCATAAAATTTTTCAGGCAAGAAGCTATACGTCACAACTTCAGTGTAGCCGCGCGCCATCATGAAATTCCGCGTATATAACGCTAAGCTCATCTCGCTGCCTAACTCAGCCCGTCTCGGCAATTCACCAGGCAGCTTAGCCGGCGCATCGTTATAGCCTCTATAACGCCCGATCTCTTCTATTAAATCTTCTTCGATGCTAATATCAGGTCTGAACGACGGCGGCATGAATTCTAACTCATCTTTATTGCCGCTCAAATATTTAATTCCAAAGCCCTCTAAAATCTTTCTTGACTCGTCTAAGTCAGCCCAGTTTAAATATTTATTAAGCTTTGCACGCGTTAATTTAATAGCTTCAGGTTCTTTATGCTCATTCTCAGCGCTTAATACTTTATAGCCCACTTCAGCGCCGCACCAGTGACTTAATAACGTTAAGGCCGCGCTCAAAGCCCGTGAGCTTAGAACAGGATCGACAGTACGAGAGAATCTAAATGCAGCCTCGCTCGCTATGCCTAAACGTCTTGACGTGTAGCCAACTCTGACCGGCGAGAAGCACGCGCTCTCTATAACTATAGTTTTAGTATTATCATTAATGCCGGTCTGCAGGCCGCCCATCACTCCGGCTATAGCTATTGCCTCGCCGCCGCTCGTGATAAGCATATCCTGCTCATTTAAAATTCTTTCTTTATTATCAAGCGTCGTCATCTTCTCGCCGTTGTTAGCAGCTCTGACAGTGATTTCACGCGCAGGCAGCGTGTTTAAATCAAACGCGTGCAGCGGCTGGCCAAGCGCAAGCATAATATAATTCGTCACGTCAACGGCGTTATTAATCGGACGCATTCCCAAGTGCTGCAGGTCAATTCTAACTGTCAGCGGCGATTTTTTAATCTCAGCGCCGGTCGCAAGACCTAATCTATACGCAATGCAGCCCTTGTCAGGCAAATTTATATTGCCAAAGCTTTCACTCCAGTCATTAACATGCTTAAGCGGCCGCAGCCACCACGGCGTAATTAAATTGCTTTTATTAAATAAGCCTTTTAATTCCCGCGCCATTCCCAGCAAGCTCAATAAATCGCCGCGATTAGGCGTGATAGACACGTCTAATATAACATCTCCGATATGATATAAAGTCCTCGCGTCAGTCCCGGGCACTGCATCATCAGGCAAAATTAATAAGCCAGTATTATCATCGACATCGGGCAAGCCTAATTCGCCTGCCGACAGCATCATACCAGCGCTCTTAACTCCTTTAAAATCCCTTACGCCTAAAACATTTCCGTCAGGCAATACAGCGCCCTCACCTGCATATAAAACTAAGTCGCCTTGCTTTATATTATGCGCACTCGTGACGCACTTATGATACTTGCCGCTGCCCGTGTCCAAATGCGCGACTAAAAGCTTATCGTCGCTTTCATGACGCTCTAATATCTGCACTCGGGCAGCAACAACGCCGCTTAACTTGCCTGCAGGCCGCTCTATGCTCTCGATCTCAGTACCCGAAAGCGTTAAACGTTCGGCTGCCTGCTCAGGCGTTACGTCTTCCGCAAAATCTATAAATTCTTTTAATAACTGCCATGAAATTAACATGATTCAGCCCGCCTCTCGCTTCTATTGCTTCTGCCTGATAAAAAATATGAGACGTTGCCGTCAAACAATAATCTTAAGTCATTAATATTATATTTAAGCATGGCCATGCGGTCTAAGCCGATGCCAAAGGCAAAGCCGTTATAAATTTCAGGGTCAATGCCGCCGGCGCGTATAACATTCGGATGCACCATTCCCATTCCAGCGACTTCAAGCCAGCCCGTGCCTTTGCAAATTCTGCAATGCGCATCATGGCCGCCGCACTCGACGCATTCTATATCAAGCTCCATCGACGGCTCAGTGAACGGGAAGTAACTTGCCCTAAATCTATTCTTTAAATTTCTGCCGAAGAACGCGTTCATCATCTCGCCTATCGTGCCTTTTAATACCGCAAACGAGACGTCTTTATCTATTAATAAGCCTTCCATCTGATTAAACATCGGCGAATGCGTCGGATCGTTATCGCGCCTATAGACTTTGCCAGGGCAGACAACCCGCAGCGGCGCTCCGTACTTCAGCATCGACCTTACCTGCACCGGCGACGTATGCGTCCTTAATAAAGTCCTGTTAATTTTGCCGTTATCGCTTTCTATATTATCCGGGAAATAAAACGTGTCCTGCATGTCACGGGCCGGATGCCACGCCGGAATATTCAAGCATTCAAAATTATAAAACTCTTCTTCTTTCTCAGGCCCTAACGCGATAGAATAGCCCAAGCCAGTCATGATTTCAGCTATCTCGTACATGGTCTGCATAACGGGATGAAATGCGCCGCAGTCCCTGCCCCGCGCTGGCAGCGTCACATCGATCTTCTCGCTAAGCTCTTTGCGCTCGTTCTCAAGATTATTAATCGCAATTTTCTTAGCTTCAAGCTCGCGCTCTATCTCATCACGTAAAATATTAAGCTCTTGACCTGCCTGCGGCCTCTCGTCAGCCGGCAATTTGCCCAGCGACTTTAATGCTAAAGTCAATACGCCTTTTTTACCTGCGTACTTAACCCGCATCTCGTCAAGCGATTTAATATTATCTATGCTCTTCAAGTCAGCCTCGAACGCCGACCTTATATCTTCTACATCTTTATAATTACCCAAAGCTGCTACCTTCTTTTTACTTTACTTTAATAATTACTTTTAAAAATATCCAAAATCCCTTTCAGATTTAAATTTATTTCTCTCGCTTTCAATATTGCGGATTATGAAAACGGCCATGCCCACGCGGCCAAGCAGCATTAATAAAATCACAATAATCTTGCTGAACATCGGCAGCATCGGCGTGATGCCAAGCGATAATCCGGCGTTGCCTATTGCCGAGACGGCCTCAAAGAATAATGCTCTAAGCGAGAATGCGCCCTCAGTCGATGCTGCGAGTAATAACGTGCCGCCTAACAAGGCCATCATGTACACAGCCGCAAGCGACAACGCCGATATAATAGTGTTCATCGCGACTATCTGCCCGTGATACGCAATTTTCTTCTTGCCCATCAAGTTCTGAATTACAGACAAGATTAATATTCCAAAATTTGTAGTCTTTAATCCGCCGCCGGTTGACGCAGGCGAAGTGCCGATAGTCATCAAGAATACCATTATGAATATTCCCATGCCGCTTAATAACCTTAACGGCGCAGTATTAAATCCGCCCGTCCGGCTCGCCACACTGAAAAATAATGCGTTCCAGACAGTGCGCGACAGCGGCAAATCTCTTAACGAGTGAGACCGCTCGGCTAAATAAATTAAGAAAGTTCCGGCTATGATCAGCCAGAAAGTAACTTGAATGGCTAATAAAGACCTGCCTGGGATCTTAACGCGTTTAAATATAAAATTCCATATATCGCGCAAAATTATAAAGCCGAGGCCGCCTAATATTACTAAAAACATTATCACGCCTGACACTGCAAGGCCGCGCACGTACGGCGTTAAATTATAGCTAAATAAACTAAAGCCCGCGTTACAAAATGCGCTCACGCTGTGAAAGGCCGCGTATCTGAAAGCTCTTAACGGCTCAAATGATTTTTGAAACGCCCAGTATAACGGCAATATGCCTATTAACTCTATTATGACTGAGATAACGCAGACGCGTATTATATCTTTATAGTCCCGAGTGATAACAAAAGTTATCAAGCTCATAATGCCGAGGCCGCCGCACTGGATTAACACGGTCAAGACTATCTGCATGACATACGGCACTGCAGCAAAGTCAATTACAGTCAGTCCAGTCGTGCAGACTGCACTTACAGCCGTAAACACCGCGTCAAGCAAGCTTATATTTACATTATAAAATCCGCCGAGTGTCCATAATAACAAGCTTCCCGCCGTGATAAGCGACAGGAAGCCCAATAAAACGGCAATATTTAAATTTTTATTTTTATTTTCCAAAATTTAAAATTTAATTTTTATTTCACGCGCTCGACTAAAGCCTTAAAGGCATTTTTGTCATGAATTGCAAGCTCGGCAAGCATCTTGCGGTTGATATTAATACCGGCCTTTTTTAAACCGTTCATGAACACGCTGTAGCTCATTCCCTCGGCTCTGACTGCGGCGCTTATTCTCGTAATCCATAAACGTCTAAAGTCGCGCTTCTTACGCTTGCGGTCGGCATACGCCCTGCTTAATGCAGCCAGATACGCCTCGCGTGCTCTGCGGTAAACATTCTTGTGCTGCCCCCAGTAGCCCTTGGTGATCTTAAATAACTTCTTGCGCTTCGCATTGCTTACTGACGCACCCTTAACTCTCATTTATAATCATCCTTCCTGACTAGACAAGCTAAAAATTAATTATTATACGGCAATAAATGATTCATCTGCTCCATGAGCGTGTCAGTGACGTATCCGGTCTGTCTCAAGCTGCGAAGTCTCTTCGAGTTCTTGTGAACCATGATATGAGAGCGGCCCGACTTACGATAAGCCAGTTTCCCGGTTCCGGTTCTGAAAAAGCGCTTCTTAGCGCCCGAATGCGATTTCAGTTTCATTTTAGGCATGTTATACCGTCTCCTTAATTTATATAATATTTTTTTAATCTAACTCTAAATCTAAATCTTCTTTAAATATTTTATTTTCAAGCGTCTCAGGCTTTAAAATTTTCTCAGCCTTATCAGCCTTCTTGCTTGATTTCTCAGCCTTATTAGCTTTATTATTAGACTGGGCTGGCTTTGCAGCTGCTCCAGCCAAGGGCGTAAGCAATATCCGCATATAGCGCCCTTCCATCTGAGGCGTGCCCTCGCACTTGCCGACCTCCGTGCACTCAGCTATAACCCTGTTCAAGACTTCCTCGCCCCGGTTTAAGAACGCCATCTCGCGTCCTCTGAAGAACACAGAGACTTTAACCCTGTGGCCGTCAAGCAAAAAATTTTTAATCGCCTTAAGCTTAAAGTCAAAATCATGCTCGTCGATCTTAGGCCGCATCTTCATCTCTTTGAGAGCTTGAACTTTCTGCTTCTTCCTCGCGTCCTTCTCCTTCTTCTGAAGCTGGTAGCGATACTTGCCGTAGTCCATTATCCGGCACACGGGCGGCTTGGCCATCGGCGCAACTTCTACAAGATCAAGCGACCTTTCCATAGCCATATGAATGGCAACGTTAACGTCTGTCTCGCCTACTTTTACGCCGTTCTCATCAACAAGCAACACACTTCCGGTTACAGCTGCTATCTCCTCGTTCACGCGCGGAGCGTCTTCTTCATTCTTGGGCAATATAAGCCTCGCCTTCCTTATCTAATTTATATAAAAATAAAACGGGCTGACATTAAGTTACACGTCAGCCCGTCAAAAAATTTTTATAAATAAAATATATTTAATTTTTAAATTTTTATTTCAACGAGCCCGACAATAAATTTTTTATTTAAATCATCGTTCAGGCGGGAAATTTTTTTCAATTTCCGCTTAATAAATTAATTTTATTTCACAACGCGCAAAATATAACACAAAAATTTTAAACATGCAAATAATTTTTAAAAATTTAATAAAATTTTTTTACATGCCGATTATAATATAAAAAATATTTTAATTTTGAGATGCGACAGCAAGGAGGCAAAAAATTTTATCATGGCAACTATGAGCGTATCCGGCATAGTGTCCGGCATGGATTGGGAAGGCATGATCTCGACGATGATCGAGGCAGCACAAAAGCCGGCCAAAGTCCAAATGAACAAGCGCATAAATCTTACAAATAAAAAGACTTTATTCGAGGAGATGCAGGAGCTCGCAACAAATCTTCAGAAGTCTACGACAGCACTGCGTCTCGAGTCGACATACAAGGCCAAGAAAGTAGAGACCGAGCGTATAGACTCCAACGGCTCGGCCAAGGGCGTCTTGACTGCAAAAGTGAATGCTGATGCAGAGGCCGGAGTTTATACAGTGAAAGTAAATCAGCTTGCTCAAGCTGAAACCAGGCGTTCAGTTAGAGTAGAGGGCAACTCCAATGATTTATTGAAAGAATACGCCGGTGAGACCTTATGGTTCACCCAGAACGGACAGCGCACCGGCATAACTATATCCGACACAGAGACGTTAGAGTCTCTAAGTTCTAAAATTAATAATACGGTCAAGACTTTAAGCAATCCTATGACGTTCACGGCCTCGGTCGTTGACGGCAGATTAATTTTCAAGAGCGACGAGTCAGGCCTCGGCAACGTTATAACTTCTAATGAAGATGCTATAACTTATACGAGCGGGCAGAATACAATACTCCCCATCACAGTTGATACGGCAAACTTATCCGAGGGCGATTTTATAATTAAAGACGACAAAGGCAACACGTACACTAACGGCGTGCATTTCGATATCGTCGACGGCAATCAGATTCGCTGGCGCACTAAGTCAACTGATACTATTAAATTCGGAGACGAGTATAAGTTAGAGTATTTTGCAAATGGCGATGTATACACCAGCGGCTCGATAACAAGAGGCGCAAACAGTTTAGACGCCGATGTTTTAGATTTTACAATTGAAGATGTCAACTCGCTCGGTACTGAAATTACAATCACTGATCAAGAGGGATTTACATATACGTACGGCACAGATTTTACTATTGACGGCAAATCCATACTATGGAGCAAAGACTCTGGAGCAAAGAGGCCTGATGAGGGAATTTCTTATCAAGTAAATCTTACTGCAGGTAAAGCCGCAATTTACTCAACAAGTACATCAAGTCTTGCTAACAGATTATTATTTAAGGATCGCACGGGCAACAGAACTGTAAACGGAACGTCATATTTTGGTTATGACCAGATTGCGAATAATTTAGACGAGCTTGTAGTCACAAGTCCCGACAAGACAAAGACTTATGTACGCGGGACAGATTACTATATTAGAACAAACGGAGGAAGTAATCCAGCAGATACTAACTGGCCTGTGCTGCAATGGATGTCAACGGCTAAAATACCTTCAGACGGTTTCACAGCAACTTACGGAAGCGGCTCCAACGCGATTTTTGACATAACGGCGACTCGCGGCAACACGGACACGCTGAATGCAGCAACTACGACCGCAGCCAACGCCGCGTCAGACGGCAATGCTGAAATTACAGTTACAACAAGCACCGGCACTACAACGTATACCGAGGGCGTTAATTTTAATTTAGGCAAAGATGCCAACGGCAATATCACGGTCAACTGGCTTCAGTATAGGGACGCCCCGCTTAACGGAGTGACTTATGATTTAAACATGACGACCTCGACCGGCACATCGCTGCACTTAAAGGGCGTCAAGACAACCGGCGACACAGACGCCACGAGCCAGACAGTCTACATGACACGCGACAGCGGCGGTACGGTCTATTACGAGGGCGTGGACTTTACCCTTTCAAGCGACGCCGCCGGCAATTCTGTTGTGAACTGGAATGCTGATTCAACAGTTTTAATTAACCCGGGCGATGCTTACACGCTTAAATATTCATTTGCGGACGGCTCTACCACTACCTACAACGGCAGACGTGAAAGCAGTGAAGATATATACATGGGCGATTACGGGTTTACTTATGCCGAAGGCAGCATAACCGGAATTACCTATGGCGACACGACTACAACTAATTTCAGCGACTTAGACGTAAATTCTATAACATCAGATGATGCTGAAAATGCAACGTTTACGTTAAATTGGGGAACTCAGACTTTAAAAGACCTTACAGCTGGAACTGACTATCCCGCAGCCGGCGCTAAATTAACGTACGAGTATAGGCACAGCACAAATACTTTTGACATGGACGACGGCGGCACTGGCTTATTACAGGCATTGGGCTTTAAAGACGAGGCCGGCAATGACGTTACTGATTCTGAATACTACACAGCAGCTCAGAACGCCGAGATAGAAATTGACGGCGAAGCATGGTCGCTTGCAAGCAACGAGCTGGACTATGACAACGATATTTTAAAAGGCGTTAAGCTCGAGCTTAAGGGCACAGGTACTGTCATAGTCGACGTGACGCACGACACTGAAAAAGCAGTCGAGAACGTGCAGACGTTTATTGACGATTTTAATATATTAATGGACTGGATTAACGTCCGCTCGAGTGAGAAGCAGGTCAATAATATAACATCAAGCTCCGATGACGAGGACACAGTGAGTTCATTGACCAGAACTAACGACGAGTTCAATACAAGCTGGGGACTTTTATACGGCAACTCGTATTTGCGCAGCACAAAGTCCGGCCTGCGGCAGGTCGTCTCGCAGAACTTCACGTTTAATTTCAAAGAGCGCGAGAGTTTAAAACCGGTCTACGGCAACATGGCGTTTAACGGCCTGAAGAGCAATACGACTTTAAGAATTACAGTTGGAGACAGGTACGCGAACATAACTATAACGCCGGAGGACACGCTCCAGACTATAGCTGCGAAAATTAACGATAATACTAAGAGCGATGAGTTCAAGAACGAGGCCTATAAACTGCACTACGATGACGAAGGCAACGAGATAGCTGCGATAACTGCGAAAGTCGTGAATGATAAATTAGTGATTAAGCGCGGCTCAATGGCTGAGTCTAACGGCTCTGAAGTCACGCTGTCGGGTTCGGCGGCATTAAACGCATTAAATTTAAATTATACGTATAAAGGCCTGTATCAAATCGGCATCGAGACGACTTCCGACAACTACGGCATCAGCGGCCAGCTTGACTTCTCAGCCGACGAGTTCAGAGAAGCGCTTGAAGATAATCCTGACGAAGTGCAGACGCTCATGACTTCGTTTGCTAAGCAAATGGATGCCTACATGAAGTCCATGCTCAACGCGACGAGCACAAGCTCCGGCACGCTTAAGACCCAAATTTCAAATATTGATACGCAGATTACCAGCATCGACGAGTACTTAAATAATTTCCAGGATAGATTGGACAGAATGGAAACGCGGCTGCGCAATCAATACGCTGCTGCTGAAGAGCGCATAGCTAAGCTATCGCAGCAGGCAAGTTCTATAGCAGGCATATTAAGCCAGATGAGCGGCGCGAATAATAGTAATTCTAATTCATAAAGCATAAATAAATAATTTTATTAAATAAAATAAACGCTCCCTGAATTTTCACGGGAGCGTTTTATTTTTATTATAAATTTACAAATTTTTACGCGTTAGCCGGTATAGCTTCGCTGGGACGGCGCCATCGCTGCCACCATAAACGGATGCGCCAGACTACTTTATACGACGCTGGGATAAACAGCATAGCAAGTGAGCCGCCGGCCATAAGGCCGCCCATCGCCACGACCGCAATAGGCACTTTCATCTCAGAGCCGCGCCCAGCCGACAATAACGGAATTAATGAAACGACTGACGTAACAACCGCCATGACCAGCGATTTAAATCTCGTCTCGCAGGCCTCTTCGATAGCATCATACGGATGCTTGTGCTGATCTTTGCGCAGGATTTCAGCATAATCGACTATAACTATTGCATTATTAACGACCATGCCGACAAGCATTATCATGCCTATGATCGCAAATATCGATATACTTACGTCAGTTAAGAGCATCGCCGGCACAACGCCTATTGCAGCCATCGGCACGGTGAATAAAATTATCGCCGCGTAAGTCCAAGACTCAAGAATTGCAGCTACGACCAGATAAGTTATAACTATTGCCGTGACCAAAGTTCTTAACAAGTCTAAGAAGTTCTCGCCCATGTCCTCCTGTTCGCCGCCGAAGTTTATCGTAACGCCCTCGGGGAAGCGGCCTTCTTGTCTCATCTGCTCGATAAGAGCCTGCATACGCATGTTGCCCTCACCGGTTGTGATATATCTTGTGCGGCCCGTGACTTTAACGGCGCGTTCACGGTCAATGCGCTGTATCTCAGTCGGGGCATCGCTCCAAACTAAATTTGCCATCTCGTCAAGCGGCACGAGGCCGTAGCTCGTCATGACGGGCAGCTCGTGAGCATTAAATATATCGCTGGCCTTGCCGCGCTCAATGCGGGTCTCGATGTCATATTCATAACCGCCCTCTCTGAACTTGCCGCTGTCACGGCCAATTAAATAGCCGCGCACTATGCCCGCAAGATCTGAGATATTAAGGCCAAGCGGCGCAAGTCTCCAGCGTATCGGCTGAACTTGCAGCTCAGGCTTGCCCATCTCCATACTTGTCTTTAAGTCTCGAACGCCCGGGATTTCACGGCCTCTTGTGCGTATGTCCTCAGCGACTGAGTAAAGCATATTTAAGTCTTGGCCTTTTATCTCGATTGAAATGGGATCGCTGAAGCCCTGCCGTGTCGCTGCAACTGAGAACTGCACGCCGGGCAGCGTCGCCAGCCACGGCCTTATCCTATCCGCTAAGACTTCAGTGTTCGGCCTCTTGGGATCATCAACAAGATATAAATTAAAATTAATTTCGTTCAGCGCCTGACTTCTAATCGAACTTGCTACCGAAGCGACGACGTTTCTAATCCATTTTCTGTCAGGAATAGAATTAACATAATCTTCTACTTTATATAATAATTCCAGCGAGTTATTAAGCGAGCTGTTATTATCTATAGTTAAAGTCATTCTGATGCTGCCGTCGTCAGTGCTTGGGATGAACTGCGTGCCGATGAGGCCGCCGAGCTTGAACGATCCGTAAGTTGCTAACAGCGTTAATAAAACTGTCGTGAGCGGAAATTTCATAGAGCCGCGCAGAATCAATATAAAGAAATCCTGAAATCCCTCGAACAGCCAGTTCCACCAGCCGGTTAAAATCCTGCCGATGAGCGACACGCCTTTATTGCTTGCCTTAACTCTTGCGGCCAAGCATGGCGTAACAGCCATAGTAACCCATAACGAGAATATAGTCGCATAGACTATAGTTACGGCGTACGGCCTTAAGAACTGACCGGCTATTGAACTCATCAACGCAACCGGCGTGAACACGCCTAAGTTAGTTAAGACGCCTGCAAGCACTGATATAGAGATCTCGACCGTGCCTTCTTCGGCTGCCTTGAACGGATCATAGCCCATGTCTCTGTATCTATATATATTCTGGATAATTAAAATTGCGTTCATGACCAGCGTTCCCATTGACAGAGCAAGACCTAACGTACTCATCAAGTTGAGGCTGTAGCCGAGTATCTGCAAAGGCACGAAAGTAGCTGCAAAGGCAACGGGCATTGACAGCGCAACTATAAACGTCGCTGAAAATCTGCCTAAGAATAAATAAATTACTAAGGCCGTTATCACGATGCCGATTAACGTATCACGAACTATATTTTTTACGGCTGTCTCAACAAATGACGTATCGTCCTGAGTAAAAACATATTTAAAATCGGGATAATTTTTCATCTCGCGCTCGAGCAAACGCTTAACGTCCGCACCGGCCTTAACTACATCAGCATTAGAGCTGGGGCTGACGCGCATCATCACGACGTCACTGCCGTTAGACCTTGCCGCAGTCCTCGGGTCGGCTTCTGCATCAACTACTTCGCCTAACATCGATAATCTAATCGGCTGGCCGTTCTTATTCGGAATTAAAATATTTTCAAGCTGCTCAGAATTATTAAACTCACCGATTAACCGCAGCGATATTTCATCGCGCTTCTGCGTGACATAGCCTGTTGACGTACTCTCGTTATTTGCAGCTAAAATATTGCAGACTTGTAAATAACTCACGCCGTAGTCGCTTAACGCTGCCGGATCGAGCAATACGTGAATTTCGCGGTCGCGGCCGCCTGATACCTGCGCCTGTCCCACGCCCTCAACACGTGCAACTACCGGCTGTATTCTGTCCTCAATAATTTTCTTGGCCGTCTTGGCCTCGAGCGTATCAGACATGAAAGCAATAGTTAAGAATGGCTGGGCGTTGACGTCGAACTTAAGACATACAGGCTCGTCCGCGCCGTCAGGCAAATCAGGTATAGCGCCTTTAACTTCGTTATTGACATTTAATAATGCCATGTCCTGATCAGTGCCGGACTGCAACTCTACTGCAACAAGCGACACACCGTCCTGCGAATAACTTTCAAGTGACTTTAAATTATCAACGTCAGCTACTGCATCTTCGATTGGCTTAGTGACAAGCTGCTCAATTTCGCTCGGGCCCGCGCCGGTGTAAACAGTGCGTATAATTACGAACGGCAGTTCTACATTTGGATACAGCATTACGCCGAGCGTGAAATAGCTGCTTATTCCCAGCAAGACCCATACTATAACAGAACAGGCCGTAAAGACCGGATGATAAATACAAAACCTAATAAATCCGCGCATGTTTTAACCCAGTGCCTTAATAACGTCAACATCGACGCCGTCGTATAAAACTCTATTGCCGCTCGTGATTAATTCGTCACCGGCCTTGAGACCTGACGTAACTACAACGCGGCCCTCGCGGCCCTCACCGGTTTTAATCTCAACGGCCTTTGCCTTGCCGTTCTCAGCTATATAGACCGACTGCTTATCGCCGCGGTATATAACAGCGTTCGACGGGATGACTATAACATCATCCTGTTTGCTCACCATAAATCTGCCCTCGAGATAAGTGCCGGGCAAAATTCCGCTGGTCTCCGGCACACCGACAACGACCGTGTATAAGCCCGAGCCGTTCTGAGCTTCAGGGCTTGCCCGCTTGACCCAGCCCGAACTTGTCACACCGTCAACTACAATATCAATACGCGTGTTCTTATTAATCTTCGCAATATCTTTTTTAGATACCATTAACTCAGCTTCCATCTCTTTGGGATCGACGATAGAAATTAACGGCACGCCGGCCTCAGCGACTTCACCGGGTTCGACATTGCGGGCTGATACTATGCCGTCGATGCTTGCCTTCAAGCTCGTGCGCTGCAGCGTTGACTGCGAGCTTTTCATCGCTGCTTCAGCAGATTTTAATGCTGCATATGCCGAGTCAACTTCCGACTGCGAGATACCGCCCTTAGAGTGCAGCTGCTTTAATCTATTATAATTTAATTTAGCCTCTTCATAGCTTGTGCGGCCTGCCTGAACGTTCGCGGCTCTGGCGGCGACCTGCAGCGTTATTACAGTCTGGCCTTTCTTGACCGGCGAACCTATATCGACATTAACGCTCTTCACTATCTCACGCTCAAAAGTCGTGATGTTCTGAGTGTGGGCCGACTTTGCCTGGCCATAATAGCTGCGCCACGTCTCCCATGACGAATTTTTTATTTTCTCAGTCGTGACCGGAAACACTGCCTTTTCAGAGACCTCAAGCGATCTTAAATTAGCCTCGGCCTGTCTTAACTTCGCCATGACCTGAAAGCCTACTAAACAGCCAACTGCGATTAATAACAGCAGCCATAATAAAATCCTCGCCTTGTTAATTAACGCAAATAATTTTTTCACGCGATAATTCCTCCTGATTTAAATAAAAATTAAATTTAAAATTTTTATAAAATTATGCTTCTGCTTCTAACATTCTTTTAACTAAATCTTGAAATAAGCTCGTGTAGCGCTGCGAACTCTCACGCTTCTCCTGCTCCGACAGCTTATTAATATCTTTAGCGTCGCGTCCGAAGAAATTTACGCACAAGCTTTTATCCAGCGACTTCATTAAATTAAATATTAATCCTGCGCTTAAGTCATTGCGTATAGCGCCGAGCTCTTGGCCGCGCTTAATTAAATTCATTTGCCTTGCTAAAAGCTGCGCTAACGGCCTACATAAATTTTTATTTTCATTTTCAAGCTCAAGTTCAAGCTCGTTAATATTCAGCGACATAATTAAAATTCTGCCGAGCCTTACGTGCGTTGAGAAGAAATCGAACTCGTGCTGACGGTAACCCCATAAAGTCTCCCAGAAGTCATTGCGGCTCTGCGGCAGTTCTTTCTCCGGCACGGCCTGCAGCACTCTATCGCAAATTTCTTCTATTACTATAGCAAGCAGCGCGTCTTTATTATCAAAGTGATAATACACTGAGCCCTTGCTCAAGCCTGACCGCTCGATTATTCGATTATAAGACGCGTTCTCTATGCCGAACTCGTTGAACTCGTCTATCGCAGCTTCAATAAGCTTCAGCCTCTTGCCGTTCTTCAGCCCGTTATTATTGCTCAAAGCTCCGTCCCGCAATTATAAAATTTCGCTCCTTTCCATGCGGCAATTTAAAAATAAAATTTTAGACTGCCCGGTTCGACCAGCTGGTCTAAAATTTTATTTATTATAATGAATTTAAATTAAATTACAAGAGTTTTGTGAATAAAATTTTAATAAAAATAAACGGGGCTTGCTTGCCCCGTTTTGAAATTTTTAAATTTAAATTTTAATATCTTAAGCCGTAAGCCGGATAGTAAACTCTGCTGTCGCTTAGGCTTTCTTTCTGTTCAGCTAAAGCTCTTTGGCCGGCCTCGCCCATATTATAAGCAAGCACAGACGTTAATATATGCACGGCGAACATCGAGCCGATTAAACTGCTGCCGAAGGTCGGCGACCTGTCGCTGATGTAGATAGGCAAATTTGAATGGGCGCAGACCGGCGCTGCGGCGCTGTCAGTGAGCGTCACGATGAACGCGCCGCGTGCCTTAGCTTGAGCTGCCGCCGTCGTCACTTCGATGACATAGCTCGGCAGTTCACAGATAATTAACATGTCATTTTTGCTTATGCCCCGAGCCTGTTCGATTAGAGACAAAGAGCCGCGCCGAATTAAAACGCTCTTTAATCCAAGCTCGGCAAATCTCGTGTGAAACCACTCGGCTGCAAGTGAGCTTATGCCCCAGCCCATGCAATAAATAACGCCGCTGCTTTTAGCTGCCTCACAGAATTTTATAATCGCACCCGAGTCTAAATTTTTATACGTCTCTTCGATATTGGCCTGCTCAAGCTTGCATAACTCCTGCGGGATGTCAGTGTTGCCCTTGTTGAAGGCATTGCCTTTAGACGTCGCTGCGGTCGGCGCAACTTGAGAGATTAATTCTTGCTTCAAGACTTCTTTCAAGCTCGCGTACCCGTCGAAGCCGAACATCCGCGCAACCCGCACAAGCTGCGCTTTGGATACGTTTAATTTTCTTGCTATTTCGCTTATGGATTTAAATGCTATGTCTGAGTAATTACCCAGAATATACTCTGCAACTCGCCGCGTCTTAGCTGGGTAAGTGTTAAGCCCTTCGCGGATTTGATGTTCAAGGCTTCTCATATCCATTGTTCCTTTATCTCCTTTTGCAAATTTAAACGCAGTTTTATTTTAGTAAAATAAAATTTATAATTCTTGTATTATTATATAATATAGCAAAAGATTTTATATAGTTTTAACAGCTTACGGGGGTTGTATTGTGCCGTTGAATGATGAAAACGAGATAAATAAAAGTTCATCGCAAGCGTCGGAGACTGCGGGCGAGAAATTGAAACGTGAACTGGAGGAAATTGCATCGCCCAAAGGCATTCCTGATTTAGACTACGCCAGTTATTTTGAGAAATTGAAATTAAAAGCGGGTACGAAGCCGCGGGGCAAAGTTAAAAGTGAGGCGCAAGCTGAACGCCTTGCTGATGTTGTGCTGCGCCTTGAGCCTGAGCAAGAGATCGAGGCCGAGCCTGTTCAAGAGCCTGCACAAGAACCCGATGCAGTGCAGGAAGTTATAGAGGCCAAGCCTGTACAAGAAGAAATTATAGAAGCTGAGCCGGTATCAGATGAAATTGTAGAACCGGTGCAGGAAGAAATTATAGAAGCCGAGCCTGAGCTTGAGCAAGATGAAATTATAGAAGTTGAGCCGGTGCAAGAGCCGGAAGAAGTTATAGAAGTTGAGCCGGTGTCAGATGAAATTATAGAAGCTGAGCCAGAGCCTGAAGAAATTATAGAAGCCGAGCCGCTGCAAGAAGAAGTTATAGAAGTTGAACCGGTGTCAGATGAAATTATAGAAGTTGAGCCGGTGTCAGATGAAATTATAGACCCTGTGCCGGAATCGGAAGAAGTTCAAGAGGCTTCGGATGATGACATATATATAGAGGAAGAAGTTTTGCCCGGTGATGAAGCTTTGCAGAATAATAACGATAGCATTAAAAGCGGCCTTAGCAAGTTTGCTGATGTAGTATTGAGGCTTGAGGAAGACGAGCCGGAGGCAGTGCAGGAAGAGATTATAGAGCCTGAGCCAGAGCCGGAATTTGAAGAGGCCGAGTTAGTTAGAGCCGAGCCTAAGACGGCGGAGCAGAAGTTATTGGAGGACTTGGCCTCTGCGATGGAAGGGCCGCCGCTGAGTTTGGAGGCAGAAGAGCCGCAAGCCGAACCTGAAGAGCAAGAGCCTGAACCGGAGCAAGAGCAAGAAGAATTGCCGGATGAATTGCCCGAAGTTGAAAGTGAGCCGGAGCAAGAGAGCGAGCCGGAAAATTTGCCCGAGCTTGAAGAGCCGGAAGAGATTATAGAGCCAGAGAGCGAGGCTGAGCCTGAAGTTGAAGTTGAAGAGCAGGCGGAGCAAGAGAGCGAGCTTGAAGATTTGCCCGAGCTTGAAGAGCAGCCCGAGGAAATTATAGAGCCGGTGCAAGAGCCGGAGGCCGCGCCGGAAAATTTGCCCAAGACGGCTGAGGATAAATTGCGTGAAGAACTTGCGGCCATGGGCGCAGCGTTGCCTGAGCCTGAGCCGGAGCAAGAAAGCGAGCCTGAGTTAGAGCCGGAAAATTTGCCCGAGCTTGAATTGCCGGAGGAGTTGCCCGAAGTTGAAAGCGAGCCGGAAGAAATTATAGAGCCGGAGCTTGAAGTGCAGCAAGAGCCGGAAGAGCAGGCAAATAATTTAAATAATAATCTTGCGTTGGAGTTCGAGCCGGAGCAAGAGCAAGAGGATATAGCCGAGGCAATGACGGAGATAGACGAAACGGAGGATTTTAACAGCGTCATGGAAGAAGAACATAATATGAATAGGAATATAGAGGATGATGATGCAGCTGCGCAAGAGCTGCAGCCTGAGCCGGAGGGCGAAGAGGAATTTGCTCCGTGGCTGCAGCCGGGCGGCGACGAAGAGGAAGCAGCGTGGGCTCCGCCTTTGGAGCAGGATGCAAGCGCAGGCATAGTTGCTAATAACATCGCGTTAGAAGATGAGAATTTAAATAATAGCGCGGATCGGAGCGATGAGGACGCGCAGCGTAAGAAGGATATGGGTTTGCGCGAGAGACTTTTAAATAGGAAGAACGGAGGAGCAGTTGATATGGCTGGTGCTAATAATAGTGTTAATAATGCGGGTGTTAATGTTAAAAATTCGGGCGGCTGGAAGGGTCGCGCTTTGATGGCGTTATTGCTGCTGCTGCTCGTTATCGGCGCGGGTATGTGCTGGTGGGAGCTGCATAATTTGAATGCGAATTTAAGCAAGTTATCAGGTTTAGACAGCGGCGCAAGTTCGGGCGTAAGCTCTGAGACTGCGCTGCGCATTCAAAATTTGCTGACTAATATTGAAAGTCAGGGCAAAGAAATTAAGCCGTATGAATACGCGATAGAGTTTATGATAGACAGCAATATAGTTGCTGGTATAGCGGCACGGGGCGCTAACGGCTGGCAGATTGTAGGCTCGCGGCGGTCACAGGACACGAGTTCGGGGCAGTACGGCTATGAATTTATATTCATGCGTCCGATTGTAAAATAATTGCAGGATAGCAGGCAGCGAGCTATGAGTAAGTTAATTAAGTTAATAGCAATTTGCGTTGTGCTGTTATGCAGTGCTTATAGCGCTTATAGTGCTGAGGACAGCAAGCTTCACAAGGCCGCTGAGTATGAGACTAAGCCGGAAGTGATAAGGCAGTTAATTAGTGACGGCGAAAAATTGCATGAGCCAGGGCTTGAGGGCTTAACGCCTATCATGCTGGCGGCGGCGTATAACGCTAATAGTGAGATTATAGAGATATTAATTAAATCCGGTGCGAGCATCACGTCCGGCGATCAGCTGGGGCGGACGCCGTTAATGCTTGCAGCTGCGTTAAATCCGGCTGTGTCAGTGACTTCGTCGTTATTAAGGCACGGCGCATCTGTCAAGACGCGGGACATGGCCGGCCGTACTGCCTTATGGTTCGCAGCATCACGCAATAATTATCAGGCCGCAGAGCTGCTAATCGACGCGGGCGCAAATCCCAATGAGCCTAATAACGATAATATAACGCCGCTGCAAGCTGCATGTGAGCGGCCGGATTTTAATATGATTAATTTGTTAATCGAGGCCGGCGCTGACGTTAATAAACGCGATAACAGACGGCTTACGCCTTTAATGCGGGCATTGTCAGCCGGCGCTGACGCTAAAATCATACAGGCATTTATAAACGGCCGCGCTGATCTAAGCGCTCAGGACGATCAGAACAGAACAGCTTTGTTTATCGCAGCGGCAAATAATAATATCTCGGCTGACATAGCAGAAGTATTGATAGACAAGACGCCTGATATCCGCAACAATAATTTTATGACGCCCTTAATGGAAGCCTGCCGTTCAGGAAATATAAATGCTGTGAAAGTTTTAATTAATCGAGGCGCAAATATATTTTTAACTGACAGAAACGGCTATAACGCTTTGCATTACGCAGCAGCTTTCAATGCGCCGTTGGAGATTTTTAATAATTTAATTAGTTGCGGCGGCGAAAAATTATTAAATGCTATTAATCGTAAGGGCTACACGCCGTTAGTCACGGCAATCGAGAGCGGCGCTGACGTAAGCGTATTAGACTTGCTTGTGAATGTTGCAAATGAGGCTGACAGCGAAGATAAAAGTTTGCGGCTTGACGAAGGCGGCATATGGGACGGCGCGGCGCCGTTAATGGTTGCTGCACTGTGCGATAATTTGACAGCTGCGAAATTTTTAATTGAAAACGGCGCAGATTTAACTAAACGCGACTTCGCCGGTTGGACTGCTTTGCATTATGCTGCGACTAAGGCCGGTGACGACATGCTGAATTTAATTATTAAAAATAATAATATTAACAGCGTAGATATAAAAGATGACGGCGATACGACGCCGTTAATGGTCGCGGCAGCAAATGATAATGTCAGCGCATTAAATATATTATTAAATGCCGGTGCGAGTATGCGCCTGCGTGACAAGACCGGCCGCAATGCGTTAAGCTATGCAAGGCTGCGCAACGCGAGAAACGCCGCAAAATTCTTAGAAGATTGTCGAGAAAAAAATAAAAATAAATAAATTAAATAAAATTTTAAATCAGCCCGTGTTGTTATGACGCGGGCTTAATTTAATTTTAAAAATTTTAAAAAATTTTAAAAATGGAAATAGACGTAAAGAATTTAAATTTAGCCTTTGGCGAGCGGGTTATATTTGAGAATATAAATTTCAAGATAGCTGACAAGTCGCGGACTGGGCTTGTAGGCAATAATGGTACAGGCAAGACGACTTTGCTTAAAGTTTTATCAGGTGAGCTTGAGCCTGACTCCGGCGTGAT
>JAFUXM010000074.1 GCA_017470785.1 Synergistaceae bacterium | reverse complement strand
ATGGCGTGCGTCAGGATAAAGCCGAGGCCGTTAAATGGTATCGCAAAGCCGCAGAGCAGGGACAAGCCGACGCTCAAAACAATCTGGGGGTGATGTATGACAACGGCGAGGGAGTAAGGCAAGATTACGCCGAGGCCGTTAAATGGTATCGCAAGGCCGCAGACCAGGGACACGCTAAAGCTCAAAGCAATCTGGGGTGGATGTATGACAACGGCTATGGAGTAAGTCGGGATTACGCCGAGGCCGTTAAATGGTGGCACAGAGCCGCAGAGCAGGGACACACCGGCGCTCAATTCTGTCTGGGGGTAATGTATTACTACGGCTATGGAGTAAGGCAGAATAAAGACGAGACCGTTAGATGGTGGCGTAAGGCTGCGGATCAGGGAGATAAGCAAGCTATAGACGCACTAAAGCAACTGCAATAAATTCATAAACTTGCCGCCCCGAGGGTCTCACGCTTCAGGGCGGCTGCTTTATCTCCTGCTCGCTACGATTAAAGACGCAAGTGCCTCGGCCAAGTGCGAAGCTTTAATTATATTTAAATCTTTAAAGTCTTTAGGCTTGACGCGTTCGCGGGAGCTTATCACAGCATTTTTAAAGCCTAAACGTTCGGCCTCTTTTAGCCTTATATTAAGTCTTGTTACTGGTCTGATCTCACCGGCTAAGCCGGTCTCACCGAGCCAGCAGGTCTGAGCATCAAGCGCAGTGTTTTTCAGAGCCGATGCAATAGCTGCGCAGGCCGCTAAGTCAGCCGACGGGTCTTGAACGTAAAGTCCGCCCGCTATGTTTAAATATAAATCATGATTATTAGTTGCGATGCCGCAGCGCCGTTCAATCACAGCAGTTAAAAGCTGAAATTTATTTAAGTCAACGCCGCGTGATGTGCGCCTTGGATATGGGAACACGGTGCGGGCTGCTAAAATTTGTATCTCGGCAGCTAAAGGCGTGTTGCCCTCGAGTGCTATTGTCATGGCAACGCCCGGCACTGACGCATTCTCTTTGTTCCAGTATAAATTGCTTTTATCTTCGACCTGAGTTAATCCGGCCTCGTCCATCTCAAATACGCCTAACTCGTCAGTGCTGCCGTAGCGATTTTTTAACGCCCTAAGCATTCTGTAAGACGAGTAGCCCTCACCTGAGAAATTTAACACAGTATCGACCATGTGTTCAAGTAACATCGGGCCGGCGATCTTGCCGTCCTTAGTGATATGGCCGATCATGACAGCCGGAATATTTTTTAATCTCGCTATGTCTATCACTGCCTGCGCGACTGCGCGGACTTGCGTCGGCGTACCGGCCCATGCGTCCGACTCAGCACTAATCCTCAATGCCTGCACGCTGTCCAGCACAAAGAATGCTATGTCATCTACATTATTTAGGCTTGCAATAGCCGAGTCGAGATTAGCGCCGCATGACAATAATAAATTCTGCGACGATGCGTTAATTCTTGCAGCGCGTAAAGCAACCTGCGCTTCACTTTCTTCACCTGAGATATACAAAACTTTTCTGCCGGTCTTAGCGACGCTGCCTGCGGCTTGCAACAGCAGCGTTGACTTGCCGATGCCGGGCTGCCCGCCGATTAACACAACGCCGCCCGGGACAAGTCCGCCGCCCAACACTCTATCAAGCTCGTTAATGCCGGTCGCAATTCTTTCCGGCGGCTCGACGTTCACCGCACTTATCACTTTTGCGGGCGCTGCAGCAAAATTTAAATTTAAATTGCTTTTAGCTTTAGCATTAGCATTTAATTTTAAATTATTTAAATTTAATACCGGCTCGGCAGCTTCAGGCTCAAGCGTCCCCCATGCGCCGCAATTCATACATTTGCCGGTCTTGATAGTCGAGACGTGGCCACACTCGCTGCACTTATATTTTATGCTTTGCTTGAAGACTGGCATGTTAATAAATTCCCCAAGGGCCGCTAAGAGAGCGGCTATGCCGCCGTTTGCCGGTCTTGATAGTCGAGACATGGCCGCACTCACTGCATTTATATTTTATGCTTTGCTTGAAGACTGGCATGTTAATTTAATATAAAATCTTCCGGCATCGGGGCTGTGAAAGTTTTATTCGACAGCTCGCTTATAGCACGCGGCAAATTATCAGGGAAAATTAATTTATATGCGTGAAGCAGCGGCCTATTGATTTTATTAAAAATTTTATTAATCTTAAAGTCGCCGTATTTTCTATCGCCTAAGATTGCATGATGAATATGCGCCATGTGAACTCTTGCCTGATGCGTCCGGCCGGTCAATAATTCTATCTCGACCAGCGAAATATCTTTAGCCTTATCATATTTAATTAGCTTGCAGTGAGTTATCGCAGTCTTGACATTAGGATTTACATCATGCGTTAAATTATTCGCGACTTTAACTATATTTAAATCAGCGTCTTTAATCAGCGGCGCGTTAATCTCTATAAATTCCGGCGCATGGCCGGTCACTATGGCTCTATAAATTTTTTTTAGATTATGCGCTTTAAATAATAATTCAAGTTCTCTTAACGAGTCGCCGTGCAGCGCGGCTATTAACACTCCGGTCGTGTTGCGGTCGAGCCTATGCACAGCTGCGGGCTTAAATAAATTATTATTATTTACATCAAGCATCGCCCATAGCCGCGTTATGACGCTGTCACCGTGCTTAACGTCCGGTTGGACTAATAATCCTGCCGGCTTGTTAATTACAATCGCGCCGTCGCCGCGCCATAAAATTTCTAAATCTTTTTTAAATTTATTAATATTAATATTTTCTTGCGGCTTAAGCTCAAGCTCACGCGGCCAAGGCGTATATAGCTCTTGCCCAGAGTAAATTCTTGTGCCTGGCTCACGAACTTTCTTGCCGTCAAGCCTAATATCACCCTTGCGCAGTGCCTTCATCACAGCCGACAACGGCAGCTGCGGCCAAATAGACCTTATAGCTCGATCTATTCGCCGCCCGTCCTGATCCCTATCTAAAATTATTTGATAACCCATTTTAAATTTTAAAAATTTAATTTAATTTGCTGCGTTAATGGCTGCGAGTCATCAAGTATTTTATCGGGTTCAGGTTCAGGCTGCGGAGCTTGCGAAGCTTGAGCTTGAGGCTGCGATACGCCGCGCCAAAAACGTCTGTCAAATAAAGGCATATGCTCAGTGAAATCCTGCGTCGCTTCAAGGCCGTCTATCTTATTCTTCCAGCAAAATACTTCAAAGTCCGTGTTGTCAGCAGCTGAGACTATTATGGCTTCAGGGATGGCCGGAATGACCGGCGAGCCGTACTCGCGCCGGCCGTGATGGCTTAATATAATATGCTCGAGTGCCAGCGCTAAAGTCTCGTCAAAATTTCCGGCTGCGATTTCTTCATCTAAAAATTTTGCGATTTTATGATAGCCCATTGTGATATGGCCAAGCACGTTGCCAGGCGCGAGCATTCGCGGCACTGGATCCCATGCATAGGCATCAAGCTTGCCTAAGTCATGCAATAAGCCGCCGGCTATGGCTAAATCTATATTAATATTTAAATTATTGGCTAAATAAAATTGCGCGGTGTTATACGCATTTTGAGCAACTGCTATCGAGTGTTCGAGCAAGCCGCCTGTGTATGCGTGATGCACGACCGGTGCACCTGGGCAGCTTTTAAAATCTTCCCATAAATTATTCTCGTAAAAGATTTTATTTAATAAAGATTTAATCGGGTCATGCGTCTGGTCAAGCAAAAATTTAAAACGCCTCTCAAGCTCCTCGTCAGAGATCGGCGAGTGCTGCATGAAGCCCTGCGGCGGATATTTCTTCTGATCTAAATAATATATATCAGTAAAAGTATATTGCAGTTGGTCGCGATACTTGCTGATGCTGCCCTGCAGTCCGACTGTCGAGCTTTCAAATTTTAAATTTAATTCTAATAATCTTGCCGGATCGATTGGCACACGCTCAGAATTTCTTAAGTCCCACCAGACCGAGTTGCTCCAGAGCTTGCCTTCGAGTTCGCCCGTCCCGTCAACTATAACTATATCCCAGAATGGCTTATCGTTTTTATCTTTGCGCTTATTTAATCTCGTCACAACTCCAAGCACGCTGAACTGCGCGTTAGCTGCAAGTTGCTTTACTTGTCTAATATTTAAATTTTTATTTGCCATTAAATAATTTCTCCGCCGTCTTGAAATTTGTTTAATTATGCTATAATTTTAGCATAATTAAAATTTATAAATTCAGGAAGCATGTGCAAGTCATGCGCGGCCCGACAGTCACTGTAAGCCGGACGAGATCGCAAGAGCCACTAAAAATTTTAAAAAATTTTTGGGAAGGCGCGGTAGTAGGACGAAGGCAAGTCAGGATATTGAATTTATAGATCGGACGGTCAGGCGTTTGCGCGGGCAGATTCTGATGTGAATTGTGTGAATTTAACGGGACGCATGATATTAAATTAAAATGCGTGCCGTTTTATTTTATTTTATTTAAATTATTTTATTTAGGGGGTTATTTTGTTATGCAGAAGTTTTTGAGTTTAGTGTTAGTCATTGCGTTAGTTGCAGTGGCATCGGCGGCGTTTGCGCACGGAGCAGCTAAGGCTGACAAGGCCGGAATTTTAGTCGTATCGTTCGGAACGTCAATGCCGCAGGCTCGCAGAGCCATCGATAACTTAGTGAACGCGGCGAAAAATAATTTTCCTGAGACCGAAGTGCGCCTTGCCTTCACGTCTAATATCATTCGTAATAAGTTAGCCAGTGAGCGCGGCGAGATTATCGATACGCCCGTGCAGGCTCTTGCGAAGATGAACGACGAGGGCTTCACGCATGTTTACGTCATGCCCACGCATATCATCCCCGGCACTGAGTACGATGAGATTAAAAATGTCGTCGATGCGTTTAATTCGCTTAAGGGCAAGTACGGCTTTAAGAAGCTTGCACTCGGTGCGCCGTATTTAAACAGCTCTGAGGACTGCGCGACCATGGCGAAAATTTTATTTGCCAGATTTGCCCAGCAGTTAAAGAATAAAGACACCGGCATAGTCTTAATGGGTCACGGCACGCCCGAGCATATCGCTAACGCGCTTTACAGCCTGCTGCAGGTCGAGCTTGATAAAATTTCTTACGGCAGATTCTTTGTCGGAACGGTCGAGGCCACGCCGAAGATCGAGGACGTGTTAGCTAAGTTAAGACGCAACAAGGGCGTCAAGAAGCTTGTTATTTCTCCGTTCATGATAGTAGCAGGCGACCACGCTAATAATGACTTGGCCGGCGCTGACGACGATGAGTCTTGGCTTAATGTCTTAAAGAAGGCCGGCTATAAGAGCATCACGCCGTACTTAGTCGGTATGGGCGAGGACGTAGCTATAGCCAGAGGCTTCGTCGAGAAGATTAAAGAAATTATGAAATAAATTAAATTAAATTAAAATTTAAAATTAAAACTTTAAGGGCTCAGGGCAAATTTAAAAATGCTTTGAGCCCTTAATTTAATTTAAAATTATTTATGCTATAATGCAGCTTGATATAAATTAATAAAATTTATATTAATTTAAATTTTTAAAAATATTTTAGAAGGAGAGTTTAGGTTTTATGGCAACAAGAAGAGAGCCGCGTTTCAAGTTATGCCGTCATTTGGGCGTCAACGTGTGCGGTCATCCCAAAGCGCTTAAGCGCGTCGACCCCAAGAAGTCCGCGGGCAGCGGCCGCAGCGGACAGAAAGTATCACAATACGGACTTCAGCTGTTAGAGAAGCAGAAGATTAAGGCGTATTACGGCATATTTGAACGTCAGTTTGCGCGTTATTTTGACCTCGCAAAGAAAAGCTCAGAGATGACCGGCGTTGCCTTGCTTAAAAATCTTGAGTGCAGACTTGACAATATAGTCTATCGCAGCGGATTTGCGAGATCAATTCGTCAGGCGCGTCAGATGGTAAGCCACGGTCATATTCTGGTTAATGGCAAGAAGCTTGACATCCCGTCATACGGCGTGAAAGTCGGCGATGTTGTATCACTGAAAGAAAATTCGCGCGCTAATACGCACTTTCAGGATAATTTCCAGGGCTTAGTATCGTTTAACGTGCCGTATATTGAGAAAAATAAAGATCAGTTCACGGCTAAGTTAATACGTGAGCCCCTGCGTGAGGAACTGCCGATTGAAGTCAACGAGATACTGGCAGTCGAGTTGTACTCGAAATAATTAAATAATTTATAATTAATTAAAATTTAAAAATTTAAAATTTAATTAAAACTCTTATCGAGAGAGGTGGAGGGACTGGCCCTGTGAAGCCCGGCAACCTGCAGAAATTTTAAGTAGGTGCCAATACCAGCAGCGTATATATTATTAATAAATAAAATATATAGACTGGATGATGAGAGGGAGAGAAAGAGAGAATTAAAATAAAAGCGCTCTTCCCCTATGTCATTACGGGAAGGGCGCTTTTATATTTGTAAAATTTTTTAATATTTGGAGGTTGAGAATTTAGAAATGGCAGATAATTTTATTTTTTCGTCGGAGTCGGTTACAGAAGGACATCCTGATAAAGTAGCGGATCAGATCTCGGACGGTGTGCTTGATGCGATATTAAAAGATGATCCTGACGGCCGCGTTGCCTGCGAGACTTTATGCACGACTGGCCTTGTCATGGTCTCTGGTGAGATTACGACTAAGACTTACGTTGACATTCCCAAGATTGCGCGTGAGATAGTTCAAGAGATAGGCTATACGAGAGCTAAGTACGGCTTTGACGGTGAGACCTGCGCGGTCTTGACTGCGATAGACGAGCAGTCCGGCGACATAGCGCAAGGCGTTGATAACGCGATTGAAGTCCGCGATAATAAATCAATATCAGAAGAAGAGATTGCAAAGATCGGCGCGGGCGATCAGGGTATGATGTTCGGCTATGCGTGCAATGAGACGAAAGAATTTATGCCCATGCCCATAGCTTTAGCTCATGCGCTGTCACGGCAATTAACTAAAGTTCGCAAAGACGGCACGCTGAGTTATTTAAGGCCTGACGGCAAGACGCAGGTATCTTTAAAATATGAAAATCGTAAGGCCGTTCACGCTGATACTATAGTTGTCTCGGCGCAGCATCATCCCGAGGCAAATTTAAAAGATATTAGAGCCGATATTATCGAGCATGTGATTAACCCGATAGTGCCGGCGTATTTAATAGACTCGGACACGAGGATTTTTGTTAATCCGACGGGAAGATTTGTCAAGGGCGGGCCGATGGCTGACACTGGACTGACCGGCCGCAAGATTATAGTTGACACATACGGCGGCTGGGTGCCGCACGGCGGCGGCGCATTCAGCGGCAAAGACCCGACTAAAGTTGACCGCAGCGGCGCTTACATGACGCGCTATGCAGCTAAGAATATCGTTGCAGCAGGCATAGCCGACGAGTGTCAAATTCAAGTCGCTTATGCAATAGGCGTTGCCGAGCCGGTGTCTTTAAATGTCAATACTTTCGGCACGGCTAAGATAGACGAGGCCAAGATAGTTGAATTACTTCGCGAGTACTTTGACTTCAGACCGGCGGCAATTATTAGAGATTTAGATTTAAAGAAGCCGCAGTATAAAGCGCTGGCAGCGTATGGCCATATGGGGCGCATTGATTTGCCTGTGCTGCCCGGCTGGGAGAAGACGGACAGAGCTGAAGCGTTACGCAAGGCCGCAGGATTATAATTTAATTTATAAAATTTATATATATATTTAAATAAGAAGGAGATTTTAATTATGGATATTACGAAGCAGACGACGATGGGCGAGATGTTGAACTATGACATGGGAATAGCCGGTGTGTTAATGAACGCTGGAATGCACTGCGTGGGCTGCCCCAGCTCGATAGGCGAGAGCCTTGAAGAAGCGTGCATGGTTCACGGCTTGGACGCTGATCAAGTCTATAGCTCTATACAGGATTATTTAGATAACAAGTAATTTAATTAATTAAGAAAATCCCGGCGGAGCTATGAAATGCAATTAATCACAAGTCATTTAAACACGGATTTTGATTCGCTTGCTTGTATGATTGCGGCGCAGAAGCTTTATCCTGATGCGGTGATATGTCCGCCGGGTGCAATGAGCCGCAAGGTTCGGGACTTCATGGCGCATCACGGCCATAACTGGAAGTTATTGAAGCCTAAGAAAGTCCCGTTGGATCAAATTACTTTAATGGTAGTAGTTGACACGCGGTCACGGCAGCGTATTGGGCCGTTTGCTGCGCTGGCCGGCCGTCAGGATGTGAAGGTGCATATATATGACCATCATCCGGCGACGATAAATGACATTCCGGCTGAGAAGCTTTGCTATGAGCCGTTAGGCGCTGCTGTCACTATGTTAGTTGAGGAATTAAGGCAGCGGCGCAAGAGCATCACGCCTGAAGAAGCGACTTTATTTGCGCTTGGAATTTACGATGACACGGGCGCGTTGACTTACGAGGCCACGACTGACAGAGACATAGAGGCAATGGCGTATTTAAGAAATATCGGCGCTGATTTATCGCGCGTGTTATCGCGGGTTGAAGTCTCAGTGTCGGCGCAGGACTTAGCGCTGCTTGATGTCTTAGCTGAGAATGCGCGTGAGTGTTATATCAACGGCGCAAAAGTTTTATTGACATGGGCAGAGACGGCAGAGTATGTTGACGGGCTGTCGCTGTTTGTGCATCGGCTGCGCGATTACTGCGACTCGCATGTCACTATAGCGGTTGTGAATAACGGCGGCAAGAAAGTAAATATAATTGCCCGCAGTGCACCGGATGTCTTGAACGTGAAAGAATTTTTAGCGCCGTACGGAGGCAGCGGCCATTTGCAGGCCGGCTCGGCGACGTTTGCTGTACCCGAGGGCGGCTGTGATGTGCGTAAATTGCTTGACGAGATCGAAGAGAAATTAAAGACTGCTATTCCGCCGATGTTATTAGTCTCTGACATAATGACGTCGCCGGTTATAGCTGTGCCGCCCGAGGCTCACGTTGACGAGGGCTATAGAACGATGCTTAGATTTGGCCTAAAGGCTTTGCCGGTTGTGACGTCAAGCGGCGAAGTAGTCGGCATGATGACGCGTAAGGATTTGGACAAGGCGCATTTGCACGGCTTAGATCGGGCGCAGATAAGCGACTTCATGACCGAGGGCGTAATAAGCCTTGCCAGTGCAGCGTCGATTGACGAGGCGCATCGAATGATGGCGACCTACGGCTTTGAAAAAATGCCGGTCATGGACGCTGGCCGCTTAGTCGGAATGCTGACAAGGGCTGACTTAGTCAAGGCGCTGTATAGATCAGGTCAATTTGCATCGAGCGGCTCGTCGCATGACTCAGGCTTCTTATGGATGGAGAGCGTCGCGTACTTAATGGAAGAGTCGTTCCCTGAGAAGACTTTAAATTTACTGCGGCGGGTCGGCACTAAGGCTCAAGAGATGGGAATGCGGGCGTACTTAGTCGGCGGTACGGTGCGCGATATTTTAATGGGCGTCAAGAACACGGATATTGATATTTCGGTTGAGGGCGACGCTGAAAAATTAGTTGCTGCGTGGGACGAGCCGGGCTGCAAGTCAACACTTCACGGCAGATATAAGACCGGCACTATAACTTTCCCTGACGGCGAGAAGGTCGATGTTGCGACAGCACGCCGCGAATTTTACGAGTACGCCGCTGCAACGCCGACTGTGCAAAGCGATTCGTTAAAGCAGGACTTAGGCCGCCGCGACTTCACTGTAAACGCTATGTCTATATCGTTAAGCGACGACGACTGGGGTACTTTAGTCGATAACTTCGGCGGCAGGGCTGACTTAAAAGACGGCGCGTTAAAAATTCTGCATAATTTAAGTTTCGTCGAAGATCCGTCACGCGTTTTAAGAGGCATCAGGCTTGAGCAGCGTTTAAACATGCACTTTGAAGATAACACGTTAAGGCTGCTGCACAGCGCTGTACGCGGCGGCTTGTTAGAATGTCTGTCAAGTCCGCGGATAAGAACTGAGCTTGAGATCATGGCCAAAGAGGCGTGCTTCAGAAAGATTATATTGCGTATGTGCGATTTAGGCATCTGGGAATCGTTATTCCCGGGCATTCACATTGACGATATGCTCGGCCATAGACTAAGGCTGTTAGAGCATTTATTAGCGCAGGCTCACCAGCATAATATAGATTTTAAAGGCATGGAATGGCTTGTAAGCATTGCCGTTGTCTTTGCGGACTCGTCAACGCAAGTTAGATTTGCCGGCATGGACAGAATGAATTTAACGCCCAACGAGCGCAAAGAGATAACGCAGTGCTTCACGACTTGGCCGCAGGTCGAAAAGTTTTGCTACTCTAATAAAAGGCTTAAGAACTCGGAGATATATTTATTCTTTAAAGATTTCGGCCCAGTGCCGCTGTTATACTGGATGACGTGTTTAAAGAGCGTGCAGGCGCGGCGCTTAATCGCTGAGCATTTATACGCATTTAAAGATATTAAATGCAGCTTAACAGGTCATGACTTGCAGAACATGGGCTTATCAGGCCGCGATGTCGGCCAGGCATTAAATGCTTTAAAGCTTGCTCTGATGGACGGCGATATTAGTTCCCGCGTTGACGAGATAGATTATGTGAGCTTAGTATTTGCCGACAGCATTAATAATAAAAATAAAAAATAATTTAAATAAAAAAGGCAGGATGTGAAAGTCCTGCCTAAAATTTTTAATAATTTGCTCTTCACTTAGCAGATTCAATAAATCAACAAAAATTATTTTTTGAATTTGCTATGAATATTATAGTAAAAACATTTATTAACGGATATAACGCAAATACTTTATTCTTGATATAATAAAAAATTATGAGTTTCGATGAAAAATTTAGAGAGTATCGTAAGAAAGGCCGCTCACTGGCTCAAACCAGTGAAGTCTTTAATGTTGCTATTAATATGCGGCTATGCGGCTTATATAGTTAGTTCTAGAAAATGTTTATATATTGTTAGTTAATATTTGTTACAGATAAATTTGCTATGATGTTTTGAAGGTATTTTATACGCCCAGTCTCCTCAAGTGACATAGGCGTCTGAATTTCAAGTTCATGAAAATCCTTCATTGTTTGCAGAATAGTTTTTACAGATGACAGCATAGTAATTTTATCTGTCCCCTTATATTTCTGTTTTAGATGATCTATTTGCTGTACAAATGACAATTTTTTCTGACGCTGCTCCTGTTCTATTATGATATTGATTTTTTGCGATTCCATCGAAGTCAGTGCGGCCACAGGAACTATGATAAAATCGTAATAGCCTAACGCATTAAGTTTTGATTTAACGTAATCTGCAGCACGTTCGTACGACTTGACGACTTCTGACGCGTACATTTCATCAATTTTATTCAATGCTATGATGATTGTGCATTTTCTATGGCTGTATACGGCATCAAAGAGCTTTATCTCGTCGTCAGTCAAATACGATGAATAATTCATGACAAAAAGAGATATATCTGATCTTTCAATTTCTGAATGCGTAATATCATGATGAACTTTACTTCCTGCAAAATTCGGCCCTGGTGTATCTATAATAATAAAACTCCGCAGAACTTCAGGAAAAACAGGAAGAGTAATATTTATCTCATTAAGGGCTGCAGAGTTTTTTGCAGGTTCACTAAACTTTTGGGATAAAAAATTTTTTGCGTCTTCAGGCTTAGATAAAAATTTTATTATTCCTTCGGACTCAATAAATATATCTCTATTTGATGTCTTGTCTTCAGCGTAAGTTATTATGCACGGCGTAGGGACTTCAGAACTTGACGGGGAATATTCGTCACATAATAAAGCATTAATCAGCGTAGACTTGCCGGCCTTCTTTGTTCCGAATATTGAAAGCCTTTGCTTTAAATTTCGTCTGTTATCATTAGCCTCCGATATGACTACAGGTATACTTATTCTTAAGTATACAAACTGCTGAAGAATTTTCACCCTCAGATTTTCGATATATTCTTTTCTTGAATCTCTGTATTGAGTTAAACACACGATACGAAGATGCTTTTTATCTGTGTCGCATAAAATACCGCTTATAAGTTCTGACATGTCCATGATGTTCTCAAGCTCTGTCCTGCCTTGATTAATTAAACTGACTGTATAAGGCGGAAATTGTATATTATTTGCTACGTAAAAATTATACAGGTTCAAATTATCATAGTCACTTTTCCCCAGAGTATCTATGAATTCACACAAATGGAAGTCCTCATCGATCAGCCAAGCGAATTTTAATCCTTTGCCGTAAAACTTTCTTTTCTTTCTTTTACTTCGAGACGAGCCTGATCCTTCGTATTGGCATACACAATCGCACATGTCTTCAATAGAAGAAAATTTATCTTGCTCAAGCGTAATAACCTCTGAGAACTTCGGCAGCATCATGGCAGAAGACTTTTGCATAATTATAGGTCGCTCACCAAGGCATTAATCTGTTCGAGAATAGCAAACATCCTGGCAGCTTCTTGAGATGTAAACTTTCTGTTTAAATCCGGCTGCGGGGCATTACATTTTACACGGCACGTAGATACTGCAACATAGTCATCTTTATTCCGACTATTCAGAAACTCTATAAGCTCACTTTCTCGATACTCATGCGATTGAGACATGTCAAATTCACAGGTATTTACGGTATCGGGGAGCCGTCCCATGAGCTCTTTCAAGTCTTTAATATCTTTTTTGAAATCATATTGCGTTGTTATTTGCTCTTGCGAGATATAATTGTTTTGTCCCCAAAGCCTTTCGCCGCTGTATACCCTTGGGTTCGTATATCTATCTATAAATGAATTAAACTTACTAATTAAGGCTTCTTTTACTGTATAGCTAGAACGAGAATATAAAGGCGACACTATAAATCTAGTCTCATATTGAGGAGAGCTTGAAATATTTTTTTGTATAATAATTGCCGGTTCAATTATCCGTCTGTTGGCGACTACTTTTGCAAGTCTCTCGTTAGGCGTCCC
This sequence comes from Synergistaceae bacterium, assembly GCA_017470785.1. Lineage (GTDB taxonomy): Bacteria > Synergistota > Synergistia > Synergistales > Aminobacteriaceae > JAFUXM01. Next base: position 8,805 of record JAFUXM010000074.1, on the reverse strand, counting down.
GCTGAAATCCAACGGGATACCGCCTGCCCTAAGCAAAAATGAATATCCTTCAGGTATGCTTTCACTCTTCATAAGGCGGCAAACTTCACGGGTTATAAAGCTGTCAATGTCAGAATACGAACATTGAGCATCTGCGGCAAAGCCTAGATTCTTCAAAAGACTTCCCATTTTATTATGAGATTTACTCATAATATTTTTGATTTCAGACGATGTGAACATTTGCAATATCTCCTTTTGTTAATTTTTAATCTTCTGATCGCTGAAAATATCATACCACATCGTAAAAAACGGGACAAATCTTTCATCTATTTCACGCAGAGCAGCAATATCGTCTTCAAGAGCTTTCTTGTGCTGGCTGGTCTCGTCCGACGCGATCTTTATATCATTACTGAAGTCCTCAAACAGTTTCATATATTCAGCGTTAATATTATAGCACTGTGTCCTGATATTGCTGTATATGGCCTGTACTATTTTCTCGGCTTCTTCTTGAATGTCATCATGGGCGCGCTCGACGACATTCCTGACTCTATTTTGAAGCTCGTAAAGAATACTTTGCTTAAAGCCTTCAACGTTATATACATCTTTAGAAACCTGATAGGGTTTCGTTATCTGTTCTGTGTATTCCTGTTCGTAATCCTCATAATATTTCTTCCCGAAAAATGAAGCGACGCTCTCCCAGAAACCCCTTGATTTCCTCTCACGTGTTGCAGTGCGGGTTTTAGTTACAGTTTCAGTTTTATATTTCGTCTCATATTCTGTACGGTGCTGTCTTTCTGCCTGGGCCTTCAGGAAATCATCATCAAGGTTTGCGTCAAAGGCTTTTGCTTCAAAAGACATTTTATTAAGGCTCGGAGGAAAGTCCGGAATACTGAATGCCGTAATTATATCCTGAGCTCTTGCGTTCTTGACCTTTTCACGAACCTCATCGGTTTTACGTGAAATTTCTTCGCGGGCTTTCTGAATACCTGCTTCAACTTTAAGACTGAATTTGTCGCTTTCGCTTTTCGTCATGGCTGCTACTGTCTCTGCACTTCTGCGGTTTAACCCGACCATTGCCGCGGCGATATTATTGTTGATTTCGGTCATATTATCAGAAAACGTACCGGCTCTGAGCTGTTCTATGTCGTCTTCGTTGAGCGGAGTGTTATTAATAACATCTCTGCACATGCCTTCTACGTTACTTAATACTTCGCGCCTGCTGTCTTGAGCTGCCTTTACAACATTAAGTCTTGCTGACGAAATGTTTTCGTCGCTCACACGAGATTGTATTCCGTCTACTGTTTTTTTGACTTCAATTCTCAGGCCGTCAAAGAGTTTGCCGAGTTCAACGAGATATTTTCTGTCATCATCGCTGAGTTCAAGCAATTTGCTTATTAAATTGGCATTTTTTATCATGTCAAATTGGTTTTCGCAGCGCGTTATTACGTTATCTACGATTTCAGAGTCTACTTTCTGTTCGCCGACGTACTTCAAGTAGCGTTCAAGAGGCGGTATTCCGCTGGATGATCTCAAGTCTTCAGATGAAGGCTCATTAATATTGTGAAAGGCCTGAAGATTTCCAAGAGCAGTTTCAACAGAATGTAATTGAGTCATAAATTTTCTATGCGTCTTCTTGAATGCCTTTATGCAGTCTTCGAGAGAGTCATAATCGTCAATATTATCTCCTACAAGTTCAAGAACTTTATCAAGATAGAAGCTTTGTAATGCTGAGGTCCCAAAGAATATAATATTTTTATAGCCCAGCTCCTCGAATCTCGAACGTATGTAATCAACAAGACGGCTTACGCTCTTTTCAACTTCAGAAGAATATCTTTCGTCTATTCTGTTTACTGCAACAAAGAGCGAATAAAATTTATTATTTCTCTTGAAGACTTCGTGTATTTGGCGCAAAAATTTCTCTTCGTCATCCGTAAGATGATTCGAGTAATTCACGATAAATATGCATATGTCCGCTGATTCTATGCAGTTCTCGGCTATCTTGCGATGTTCGTCCCCTGCTCCTGCGAAATTAGGCCCAGGAGTGTCCCAGACTTCATAACCGCTGAACTCTTCAGAAGGATAATGAATTATCATATTTTCGAGTCCTGAGCCTTCATTCGTATGTTTCTGCGCTATCTCGAACTCGCTTTCTATGTAATTTTTAAGCGCTTCCGAAGTATCGAAAATTTGTTCATTGCCCTGATATTCCAGAATTAAAGCGCTGTCCTCGCGTTCAGGAACATACTTTATAACGTTAGGTGTAGGAAGTTCCGAACTTGTAGGGGCGTAATCACGTTTAAGAATGCTGTTAATAATAATACTCTTACCGGCCTTCTTAGTTCCCATTACGGCAATACGTATGGGGCGTTTGCGTCCGTCATCGAAAGCATCGAGCATTTTATTAATAGCATCAATCATTCTTTGTACTCGTTCATTGCCTGCTTTGTGCATTTTACCGCTCTTGATAACTGCATCGAGTTCGGTTTTTATCTGATCAACTTCCGTGCGCATTTCCTGATATTTTGCTCTGAACCTATCTTTTATTAATGATTTGCGGATTTCAGATTTTTTCTTGACGTCAATATTAAGGCGCAGATATATCATCTGCTGGAATATCTCTGCGACTGCCCGGCCTGCTCTCTCATCGCTGTTATCACAGTCTGTGTCATCAACGATAACATGAAAATCATTGCGTGCCAGATTCATTGAATCATCATACTTAAGGAAACTCAGGAGTTCCGAGAAAGTTTTTACGTCAAGTCCGCCGTCTAACTTGCTGCCTATCTGCAAAGACACTTTCAGAGCAAAATTTATTTCCATAGCAAAGCGTATACCCGTCAATTCTGCCTTATCACTGAAGCGTTTTGATAATTTATCTATTGCTTCATGAAGTCTAAGGCCTGTGTCCGGTGAAATCAGGTAAAATTTTTCCGGATTGGCAGAGATAAATTTTACTGTCGTATCTATCGAGCTGTCACTAAAATTTTCAGCATTCAGAATTTTATATACTGCTTCATTTTCGACTTGCATGAAATTATTCACCTCGTTGATTTTGCTATTCTATCTTGCTTAAGACCTGCTGTATTGAAGCAACTATACTTCTGCGGGTCTGGCTGTCCATGTTATAGCGGTCAATAGCAGCAAATTCACTGTTCATGATTTTCCTGACGTTTTGCTCTATCCATGCGTCAAACTTGCTTTCGCCGTCGCTTGACATTATGCCGCTGCGTATAAAATTTATATTCTTGACTATAATCGATATAAATGCGCGTTCAAGTCCTATCGCACGAATTACAGCTTTGACTGTCAGCTCGCGTAAAATATTTATGTCGTCATCAAGAATTTTTAACATTTCGCTTTCTGTTTTTGCTTTACACGGCAACGCTTTAATATTAAGATTTTCTAAGAAGTCACTTAGCGAATGAGCTTTGCCAGTGTTATGCGTTTTGCGTACGGCATCTAAATATTCTTGAATCATTTTAGTAATTTCTGCCGCGCGCTCTTCGTTGCTGTGCTTCTGCCAGCCGACGTTATAAATTTTCTTGTCCAACTTGTCTGATAATTCTTTAGGCATTGCCTCAAATTTTACGTCTGCGTCTACAAACATTAATGCCCATTCCTGAAGCGGTAAATTACTAAGAATGATGCTACTTGCTGCGCCCTTAAGCGCGTCATTTAAATTTGTCTCGAAGAACTCTCTGAGAATGCTTTGCACAGACAACATGTCAGAATTTTGACTGCCTTGCTGCTGCTCTCTGTTATTATCTTTATCTTTAGCTTTAGCATCATATTCATGTGCAAGAATCATCGCAAAAAATTTCTGCATTATATCCTGCACGTCTAAAATTTCCGAGCTTTCAGAATCAGGCATTGAATAATACATGGCAAGTGAAAATAACTCTGGAAATGTCTGCCTAACTTTTTCGAGCCGTTCATGTTCTGCAAACGGCATAAGTATCAATGTCTCTATAAGCCCTGATGAAAAGCGTTCGATTAAAATATTAAATCTGCAGTCTTCTCCGTTTTTGATAAGCAGATCATCAAAAAGTTCATTCGTACTCTGAGTTAATTTAGCTTCATAATCAGAGCCTTCTTCCATACCCATTACAGACAAAAATTTTTTAACCAGTTCCGAACGAATTTCCTGCTGCTTGTTCGATACAATTTCAGCCGCATGACCTACAAGCTTTTCCATGAAGATCAGGCTAATTTTCTTACGAAGTTCTGTGTTAAGGGAAGTCAACTGAGCGACTCCGTCAGTGTCTATCACTCCGCTGCGCCTGACATCGTTCATAATATCCTGCAAATTTTCAGTCAATGGAAAAATAGTTTCAATTTCTTTTTTCAGCGCTTCACTGAACGGTCTTGCAGCGCTTATTTGCTCTCTGTATTTTATGCCAATGTCGTTTGCTTCCTTGTCGAACTCTGCAGCCTTACCCTTTAATCTGAGTAAATATTTCCCGCCGGTTTCAAGATTATTCAGGACATCAGGACTATATTTTGCCAGAAGTTCACGGAGAATTTTAATCGTCTCGGCCGTAGTGTTGTCAGCACGTCTCTTGAGTACTTCAAACCTGTCATTTTCGTAATATTCTTTAATTTTTCCGTGAAGTTCATCTATTCCGTCAGACATTCCCCACTCTTCAAGACGTTTTTTTGCGTCAATTTTTCCGCGTCTTAATTCATCGGGCGAGTACAGCCCTAATTTCTCAAGATATGCCTTTGCCGAACCTGATATTACCCTGCTGCCTGATGCTATCTGATAGCGGTCTGCTTCGTTTCTCAGAGCTGAAATATTATCGCGCGCCCTTGCATCATTTCCGGCCATGTCTATTTTATTGCCGAATATGAAAGTTTTATCGCGAAGTTTTATGCCGTCCTGATCGCGTACTTTTCTGAGCATATCCAACTGAGGACTGTTTATATTAGGGCGGTCTCCTACGTTTGTCACAAGGATTATTGCGTCTGCTTTAATCAGCATTGATTCTGTCTGTTGTCTATGAAGTTCTGTAGTAGAATCAAATCCTGGAACATCGTATAAAACAATATTTTCCATGCTGCCAAGTTCTTTGGAACGAATAATTACGTTTTTCACAGCATAAGGCAGCGCGCTTCTGACTGCGGAACCGTCTGATTTGTAGTCTGTAATGCCTGTAATATATCGCTGTAATTCCGATTTACCCTGTTCACTGTCCAACATAACTTTTTTGACCGGCTGCCCAAGAAATCCTGCGATCTCATTGCTTCCCTTGAGTATCGTAATAATATCTTCATCAGTTTTTCCGTTATGGCGTTCGTACAAGTTTCGTTTGTCGGGATCATCTGAGACAGCTTCCCAGTAGCTTCTGAATGTATCAGGCGTAAGCGTTCTGAAATCGGCCTGTAAGTTATAGTTATATCCTACATCTGAAAGCATTTTTTGAAATATTCTTGCGAATTCCTCTTCACTGTAGAAAGTAATTTCTGCTTCATTCTGTTCGCCGGCGCGAAGTTCTGTTGTAGTATATGTGCATCTTTCTGTATATTCGGGCAAAATTTCGGAGTTTATCAATGCGTTTCCAAGAGTACTTTTACCGGCTTTTTCCAGTCCTACAACGGCAACAGTAAACTCTCTGCTCTCAAGTTTCTCAAGAATGCTCTTGTTACGTCTTTTCAGGTCATTGAGCTTTCCGCGTTCTTCAGAACTTATAATAATGCTGTCTTTGTCTTTAGTGAAAAGTTCATTAAAGCACTCTTCCTGCTTTTTAAGGTTCTCAATGAATAATAGCCTTTTCTCTTCCCAATTATCCATAGTAAATATAAAAACTCCTCCTAAAGAAACTGAATTTTTATTAATTTTTATATTATTCTATATTAGATAATGGACAATAGTCAATAAAGACGCCCGCAAATTTTAATATACTAATTTTCACTGCTTCATAAATTAAATTTTTTTAATTTTAATTTATTTTTAAAAATTTATAATAATAGGAACGGGCGTTTTATTTTGCTATTATCTCAAAACACAAAACAGTTGTAATATAATCTCTTATAGCTAATCTAAAAATTATTAAGCATCTTGCTTTTAATAATCCCAGCGCGCTTTAAAGCTTTAATAACTAAATTTCTATTACGCGGCATTCTATGCTGCAATAAAGCACGCTGAACTTTGCGCTCGCTCTCGCGCTTCTCAGAGTAAACTTCCTGACCGGTGAATGGGTCTATTCCTGAATAGTACATGCAAGTTGCCAAGCTGCCCGGGGTCGGGATAAAGTCCTGCGCTTGCTCGGGACAAAAATTTAATTCAGCTGCGAACTCGCCGAGTTCGATAGCTTCATTCAAGCCAGCGCCCGGGTGCGACGTCATGAAATAAGGCACTAAGTACTGCATGTTCTTTAATTTCTTAGCCTTAACTAAATTTCTATTGCACTCGTCATATAAAGCTGCGAACTTTCTATATTTATCAATGCCGCACTTGCGCATGAGCCTTAAGACTTTAGGCGACGCGTGCTCCGGCGCAACTTTCAGCTGGCCTGATACATGATGCTCGCATAATTCAGCTAAAAACTCGCGGCCATGCTTCTTATCACATAATAAATAATCATAGCGCAGGCCCGACCTGACAAAAATTTTCTTCACGCCCTTAACCGCACGGCACTTGCGCAGCAAATTTAAGTAAGCCTCGTGGCTTGCGTCAAGATTGCGGCACGGCTCGGGGAATAAGCATTCTTTATTTTTGCAAGCGCCGCGTTTTAATTGCTCAGCGCACGCCGCGTGATGAAAGTTCGCAGTCGGGCCGCCTATGTCGTGAATATAGCCCTTAAAGTCCGGCAGCTTAGTCAAAATTTTTATATCGCGAATAATGCTCTCGTCAGAGCGGGCTTGTATAATTCTGCCTTGATGGGCATGAATTGCGCAGAATGCGCATGATCCAAAGCAGCCCCGATGAGCAGTTATGCTAAACTTAACTTCGCTCAAGGCCGGCACGCCGCCTAAATTATCATAATCAGGATGCCATTGCCTCGTATAATTCAGCTCGTAAATTTCATCAAGCTCTTGACTTGTCAAAGGCCGCGCCGGCGGATTATGTATCACTATGCCTTTCTCGTGAGCCTGCGCTAAAATTTTCCCGTGAAATGCGTCCTGCTCTTGATAAGCAAGCTTGAAAGCCCGAGCAAAATTTAATTTGTCTTGATTTATATCCTGCCACGACGGCAATTCTATAAAATTTTTTATATTGCTTAAATCATGAGCTATGTAGCAAGTACCCGGGATGTCTTTAATCTCACTTACGGGAATATTATTTGCTAAAGCATTTGCAATAGCTAAAATTTGAAGTTCGCCCATGCCGTAAATTAATATATCAGCCTGAGCGTCCATTAATATAGAACGTCTTAGACTATCAGCCCAGTAATCATAGTGAACTAAGCGGCGTAAGCTTGCCTCGATACCGCCGATGATTAACGGCGTATCTTTAAATAACCGCCGTGCGATTTGCGAGTAAACTATAGTTGCTCTATCAGGTCTTAAGCCTGTCTTGCCGCCGGGCGAATATGCGTCAGTGCTGCGCGGCTTCTTATTTGCAGTTAATTTCGCCAGCATCGAGTCTAAATTCCCTGCGCCGATTAACACAGCCAGCTTAGGCCGTCCTAACTTCATAAAATTTTGATCTAAATCATTATGCCAATCCGGCTGCGCGATTATGCCGACTTTATAGCCATGGGCTTCTAATAATCTGCATATCAAAGCCGGAGCAAACGACGGATGATCGACATACGCATCACCTGAAATATATAAAAAATCCAACTCGTCCCAGCCCCGAGCCTGCATATCCTCACGTGAGACCGGCAGAAACCAGCCTTGCGGCGTTGAGCACTGAAAATAATTATGCGGCGTTGAGCATTGAAAATTATTATTTAAATTATTTAAAGTCATAGCTGCTCAGTCCCATTATGCACAAGGCCGCCGCTAAAATTACTTCGCTGCCTCTCGGGCTAATTCCGTATTTTCTAAAATCTTTATCAAGCTTTGCTGCAGCTTCAAGACTAACTAAATTAAACTCGCCGCACTCGTCTAAAATTTTTTTGCTCTCGCTTTGAGCGTAAATTAATTTATCTATGCCGTTATGCGCAGCTATGCACGCGTCAGAGTTCTCACTGACTATATAAATTAACGTGTGCAGCGCTAAATTTCTAAAATTTAAATGGCCGTGCATGTCTGTTATATTGCTCAATAATCCTGCAGCTCTAAGCGACAGTGAATAGCCATGCTCAGCCTCGCCCCTTACGCCCTCAATTCCAAAATTTAAATAGGCTCGCTCACCCGGGGTCTTAACGTTATCAAGATTAAGATTAAATAATTCACGCTCGCATAAGCCGCGCACAAATGACGAGGCTGTTAAAGTTAATGCCATGCGGGTTAAATTTAATTTTTGCGCCTTAAGCCGGCCTGAAGCCGCGCATAATAATCCCAGCAAAAATATCTCGCCTCTTAATCTCACTGCGCCCTTGCTCGCAAGCAACGCGCTCTGTTCGCCGACGGCCAAGGCCGGCCTTAGAATACTAAACGCATCTTCAGGATTTAATTCAGCCGTCTCAACGCCGATCGACGCGCAGTTAATGAAGCATGGGATTAACGCCATGCAGGCATCTAATTTTTGATTATAATTCACGCCGTCAAGCGCGTTAATGTCAATCGGCGTCGCAAGCCCGGGCTTTGGATGCACCGCCGTGACCTTTAGTATAGCCTTGGCCGCTGCGTTAGCCGCGCTGAACACAAATATATTATTCATGATTTAATTTAAATCTCTCATCCCGTCTTTAAATAATTTAAAAAATTTTTAAAATT
>JAFUXM010000073.1 GCA_017470785.1 Synergistaceae bacterium | reverse complement strand
TAGAATAATGCGCTGGCTTTATAATATAATGTTAAGAGCTGATTATTCAGGCAAAAAATTTGAGCTTACAGCATTTCAAAACTTCAGCGATAATATTTACATTCAGTTTCAGGGCGCCGCCAAGCCGGAATATTTATACGCAAGCAGCGGCTGCAAGTTCAAAAATAATAATTCAACTTCAAGCATGATATATGAGCCTCAATGGGGCACGCTCACTCCGAGCTTAACTCTGCAAATTCAAGATTATAAAAATAATTTATATTATTTAATCATCTCAGGGCAAGGGCAAATTAGAACTTCAGACATTCCGGCTGAGTAAAATTTAAAATTTTTTTAATTTTATAATATAATTAATTTAAATTTAATTTTAATTTTGGGGGTAATTTACTCATGATTGTAAACGCAAAAGAAATGTTGGTTAAGGCGAAGGCCGGCCATTACGCAGTAGGTCATTTTAACATCAATAACCTTGAGTGGACGAAGTGCGTGCTGCTCACGGCGCAGGAATTGAACTCGCCGGTGATTTTAGGAGTGTCAGAGGGCGCGGGCAAGTACATGGGCGGCTTCAAGACAGTTGCCGACATGGCGAAGGCTATGGACGAGAGCCTGAAGATAACTGTGCCGGTCGCAATTCACTTGGATCACGGCACATACGAAGGCGCGTATGCGTGCATCAAGGCCGGCTTCTCATCCATCATGTTCGACGGTTCGCATTATCCGATTCAGGAGAATTTAGAGAAGACGAGAGAGCTTACGCATGTTGCGCACGCACTTGGCCTTTCTATTGAGGCTGAGGTCGGAGCTATCGGCGGCGAAGAGGACGGAGTTATCGGCATGGGCGAGTGTGCAGACCCTGAAGAGTGCAAAGTCATCGCAGAGCTCGGCGTCGACATGCTCGCGGCGGGCATCGGCAATATTCACGGCAAATATCCGGCCAACTGGAAGGGCCTTTCGTTCGAGACGTTAGCAGAAGTTCAGAAGAGAACCGGCGACCTGCCGTTAGTGCTTCACGGCGGCAGCGGCATCCCTGAAGACATGATTAAAAAGGCTATCTCGCTCGGCGTGTCGAAAATCAACGTCAATACCGAGTGCCAGATCGCATTCGCCGAGGCCACCCGCAAATACATCGAGGCCGGAAAAGATCTCGAGGGCAAGGGCTTCGATCCCAGAAAGTTATTAGCTCCGGGCGCGGACGCAATCAAAGCAACTGTTAAGGCAAAAATGGAGCTGTTCGGCTCAGTGGGCAAGGCGTAAATAAATTTTATATTAATTTAAAAATTTAAAATTTTACTCGGGCGGCCAGCGCATGGCTGCTCTTAATTTATTATTTATTTTATTAAGAGGGGCGTAATATTATGTCTAATTTAAATTTAGATTTAGATGCAAGAGTGGCGGAGCTTAGAAATGCAGGCTTCGGCTGCTCGCAGGTCGTAATGACGATAGGGCTTGAGCGGCTTAAAGCTGACGCTGAGTTAATCAGCGCGTTAGTCGGCAGCATGGAGGGGTACTGCGGCGGCGCGTGCGGCGGGACGTGCGGCGCTCTTTGCGGCGGCGCAGGACTTATGGGCTTTTACTTAGGCAAGGGTACGCCCGATGAGCCAAGAAGCGCCGCGCTTAAGGGCTTAGTCAAGACTTTAACTCAAGAGTTCAGTGATAAATGGGGCGCATCAACCTGCGACGGCATCATTCACGGCGAAGAGGCAAAGCATAAAGCAATCTGCCCGAAGTTAATGGCCGACACTGTCAAACGCGTTTGGGATATATTAGAGGCTAATAATATAAAACTTGATGAGCGCAGCGCAGGCCAAGGCGTGTAATTTTTAAATTTTTCACCCCTGTGACGCTGAGACTATTGCAGCTCCATAGGGGTGATTTATTTATTAAATTTGACAAGTTTCATTGAGTAACTTAAAATATTTTTATTCAATGATTATTTATTAAAAATAGTTTCATTCAAAAGAAAGGAAGTTTTGACTGGCGTGAATAAAGTACGCAGCTTCAGCGAGCGGCAGGCTGCCTAAGCTAGGCTTTTGTGTCTTAAAAAATTTAAAATTATTATTCACTTCGGGAGATTAAGACATCATGAAAGCAATCTGCCCGAAGTGTCCAAACTGCGGTGCGCCGGTTGAAACTGACGCAGCACGCTGCGAATATTGCAAGTCTCCTATTATAATAAGTTCATTTGCAGGGGCTTTAGAGCTTCCAGACATCAATAAATATATATCAGCATATAAAAATGCTATGAACTCTGCGCATGGCAGCCCTCAGCTGAACGCGGCGATAGGCTTCTGCTATATGCGTCTTAAAATGTACGCTCAAGCTCAAACATGTTTTCATAAGGCCATTGACGGCGGCTTGATGAACTCTGAAATATTTTTTTACATGGCAGTCTGTATGCTTGACGGCAAAAAAGCATTTGTGGCGAAGCGTCCCGTTATTGACAAAATTCAAGAGCTTATCGAAGCGGCCAGAGCCATTAATGACAAAGGCATCTACGCATATTTTCACGCTTACATTAAATTCGATTATTTCAAGCGGAAATCTTTAATAACGCATCCGGCTTACACTGAACTTTTGAGCGAGGCGCACAAGCTCGGCGTGTCGGAACATGACATCGGGATTCTATTTGGCCTTTTGAGAGTTGAAAGGCCAAGTGAATTATAAAAAATTTTTTTGAAAGGCGGTTAAAGGTTTATGGATTACAATAGGAATCTACTCTATTTTACGGGTGAGGAAGATTATACTTTAAGAAAAAAAGGAATTGCTCTTTTATTACTTTCTTTATTATTCTTCTTATTCTTCTGGAATCCTATAGAGCCTACTAGGGACAGCGTTGGATTCTTGTTTATCATTTGCTTTTTAGGTGTAATCTTGGCTCTGGTTGGTAAGAAAACTATATGGCCAGTGAGCGATTCTGATTACGATAACTCAGTCAAAGGCTACATATCAAATTTGAAGCGGCGGGCTCTTAATAAGCTCGGCGTTGATGAAAGCGAAGTCAGTGAAGCTCCGCCAATTATTTTAAGCGGCTATGATTTTGAGGACGTTGAAAAAGTCAAACAAGGTGATGACGGAAGATGGCCAGTAATATTTACAAAGTCATTATGCTTTTCTTTTCACGCCACGAACTTCACGGCTACACGCTGACATTTAACACGCTGCGTGTCGCACGAAACGAAGGCACTGACGTATATTTTTATCAGGATATTGTCTCGGTTTCAACGTCATCATTAACGGTTAAAACTACAGTTGACGGCAAAGAAATAAAGGTCAACAATATCGAAACATTCGATATAACGACAAAAGGCGGAACATCATTAACTGTCAACTTGTCAGATTCGCGTCAGGGCGAGGAATCCGTCAACGCCATGCGGGCATTGTTACGCGAAAAGAAGCAAGGATAAAATCCGGAAATGAGACCGCGCAGGTCAAGGCGTGTGATTTTATTTTAATTTAAAATTAAAGCGCCCCGCGCTATTAACACGGGGCGTTATTTTTATTTTTAATATTTTAAATCTCGGACGTGACGGCGGCTTCAATATTTTTTATACCGCGTATGGTCTTGAGCTTATTAATAAAATTTTTAATTTCGCTCGCTGGGCCGCGCATGATAATGCACTCGAGGCAGGTCTCATGGCTGATATGCACGTGGCTCGAACATAAAATTATATTGCCGCAGTCATGCTGCACAGCCGTCAAGCTGCGCAGCAAGTCCGGCACATGATGATCATATATAAGCGTGACCGTCCCGCACACTATATTATTAATATTATTATTACTTTGCCAACGCGACTGAGTTATATAGCTTCTAACTAAGCCTCTTAATGCGTCAGATCTATTAGGCCGCTCCTCGCGCTCGATTAAAGCATCGAACTCATCCAATAAATCCTGCGGCATCGTTATGCTAAAGCGCGTTAAATTATTTTTATTGCTCTTATCTTCAAGTTCAGACATAATATAATAAATTTTAAAATTATTTATTCTCAGTGAACTTCACGTCTATATACTCGGCGTCATAGACATTATTGCTGTTATAGCTTGATGAGCTTGAGATATTGCGGCCTGTGAAGCGCGAGTAGCAATAGCGGCCGCCCCACGCAAATATAGTTATCAATAAGCCCCAGCCTAAAAAGCCCAGCACAAACGACGGCAATACAAATAAAATAAATCTGACTAAGCTGAATAATAATCCGCCGACGCACGCGAACATCGGCGCGAAGACTAATATAAATATGCCGCGGTCCTTTGCGTCAGCCTCACGCCATAAATTTATAATATCGCCCATGCCGCTTATCACAAGCGACGGCTTGATAAAATCAGCAAGTCTATAAAATAACATTCTGAACAATTTTTTTCAGCTCCTGTTTTAAATTTAAATTTTTTAATTTTTAATATGCTATAATATTTTAAGCTAAATTATGCGGAGGTGAGATTCGTCTGGTGACGGGCCTGGGCTTCAAACCCAGTGAGAGGCGGTCTCAGCTGTCTCTGGTGGGTTCGATTCCCACACGCTTCCGCCAAATTTTAAATAAAAAATTAAAGGCTGCACGCAGCCTTTTTATTTTGCAAATTTTTAAAATTAAATCTCACAGAATTTTAAAATGGCTTTGGTCACGCCCCGGTCGTCGCAGCTTGACGTGACATAATCGGCAGCTTCGCAGGCTTCATCATAGCCGCCGGTCATCGCGACGCCTATTCCGGCAGCTTTAATCATACTAATATCATTAAGGCCGTCGCCGAATGCTAAAACTTCCTTCATGCTAAGGCCTAAATATTCAGTCAGTTTCTGCAAGGCATCGCCTTTATTAGCGTGAATATTATTTATCTCTAAATTATTTTTCAGGCTGGTAGATATAATCGTCCCGGGCAGGCGCGGCGCAAGCTTCTTTAACAGCTCATCACGCAGCTTTAAATCTTTCTCGAGAAACAAGCACTGGATTTTCTGCACAGGCCGGCCGCGCTTGATAACAAATTCTTTTAAGTCATCGACCGGCTTGCGCAGCGTGACTAATAATTCTAAATACCTCGCGTCCGGCGCATATTTATCTGCCAGCGCATAATGCGACTTGTTCATCCAGCCCGAGTCCTCCATGACGCATTCATATATAACCGGCAATTCATCAAGTATTTTTAAAATATCTAACGCTTGGCTTAAGGGCAGCTCAGCGCGTGAAATCGAGAAATTTTGCTGCCGGTCAAAGACCTGAGCGCCGTTCATAGTTATAAAATATCTAATAAAGCTCATGTCCCGAATGATTTTAGGTATAGCGCCTAAAAATCTTCCGGTCGCGGGTACAATTTTAATTCCCGCCTCGGCTGCCCGCTGCAAAATCTCCGCATCTTCATCTATCAAAGCGCGCTGCGAATTTAAAAGCGTCCCGTCAAGGTCAAACGCCACAAGCTTTATCTTCATATCTTATACTACGCTCCTGATTTTTAATTTTTAATTTTAAATTTAATCTTCAAGCTGCACCGGCTTTAAAATTCTTGTAATCTTAACTGCAAGCCCCGTGTTATCATCTGTCTCAATTACAGCGCCGTTAAACGCCGGATTATCAACGCACATCTCAAATCGCACGGGCATTCCCGTTAAGAACCTCGGCATGACCGACTCGATTTTAACGCCGATTGCACCGCCGTGGCCGCCGGTCATACCTACATCAGTCATAAAGGCCGTGCCCTTGGGCAATATCTGCTCGTCCGAAGTCTGAACGTGAGTGTGAGTGCCTAAGACTGCGCTGACCCTGCCGTCAAGGTAATAGCCTATAGCCTTTTTCTCGCTCGTTGCTTCAGCGTGAAAATCTACCAGCACCGGCAAATTTTCACCGTATTTAGCTTTAAGCTCTTCAAGCAATTTATCAGCGCAGTCAAACGGCGAGTCAATCGGCGGCATGAAGACTTGGCCTTCAAGATTTAAAATTCCAAGCTGCTTGCCGTGCTTGCCGGTTATCACGCCGCAGCCCCGCCCGGGACATGACGCATGATAATTCGCCGGCCTGAACACATTAAACTCAGCGTCCAACACCGGGTAAAACGCGTTCTTATCCCAGATATGATTGCCGGATGTCATGCCGTCAACGCCTAAATCCATAAATTCTTTATAAATCTTCTCGGTCATGCCGCGGCCGTTAGACGCCGCGTTCTCGCAATTAATTATCACAAAGTCAAAGCCGCCCCACTCTTGCCGAAGCTCAGGCAGCGCCGCCGCAAAGACCCTGCGCCCTATGTCCCATGCGACATCACCCGAAAATAAAATCTTCATCTTTAATTATTAACGCCCTTTAATTTTTAAATTTTTTAAATTTTAAATTTATTTAGCGAACTCAGTAGCTCTGGTCTCACGGGACACATTCACCTTAATCTGCCCCGGGTACTTCATCTCGGCCTCGATCTTGCGGGCAATGTCATAAGCTAATTTATGAACTGTCGCATCATCGGTCTTGCCGGCGGTCAGCACAACGCGCACCTCGCGGCCTGCCTGAATTGCATACGCTTTAGTAACACCGTCAAATTCCTGCGCTAACGCTTCAAGCTGCTCTAAGCGCTTAATATAAGCGTCCAAGCTCTCGCGCCTTGCCCCTGGCCTCGATGCGCTCACTGCGTCCGCAAGCGATACTATCACTTCATACACCGAACTTACTTCAAGATTATCATGATGCATTGCTATAGCACTAATCACTTCCGGCCGCTCGCCGAACCTGCGGGCTAAGTCCGCGCCTATTGCAGCGTGCGGCCCTTCGACCTCGTGATCAACGGCCTTGCCTAAGTCATGCAGCAAGCCTGCACGCCGTGCAAGCTCATCGTCAAGTCCAAGCTCCGCAGCAATAGCTCCTGCTATCTGCGCAACTTCCAAGCTATGCGATAAAGCATTTTGACCGTAACTAAATCTGAATTTTAATTGCCCTAAAGTTCTGACAAGCTCTGTGTGAATGTTTTTAATGCCCATTTCAAGTACTGCGTCCTCGCCGGCATCCATGACCTCTTCAGATACATCACGTGCGGCCTTATCGATAAGTTCTTCTATTCTTGCTGGATGAATTCTGCCGTCAACTACAAGCCTTTCAAGCGCACGCCGCGCGACCTCGCGTCTCACCGGATCAAAGCTGCTTATCGTGACGGCCTCGGGCGTATCGTCTATGATCAAATCAACGCCGGTGAGCATCTCAAACGTCCTGATATTACGGCCCTCACGGCCTATGATCCTGCCCTTCATGTCCTCTGACGGCAGCGTTACTACGCTCACTGTCGCCTCGCTGGCGCTCTCAACTGCGCAACGCTGCATCGCTCCGACTATAATATCCCTTGCGCGTCTGTCAGCCTCACGCTGCGCCTTCTCTTCAAGCTCTTTAAGCTTAAGGCCAATATGATACTGCGCATCCTGCTCCGTCCGTTTCAACAAAACTTCCTGAGCTTCTTCTTTCGTCATCTCGGCGATCTCTTCAAGCTTGACGCTCTGCTGCCTAATGACTTCTTCGAGATCGGCGCCGCGCTTCTCTAACGCCTCTTGCCGAGCTCTCAGCTCATCTTCCTTGTGCGACACCCGGTCAAGCTTCTTATCAAGATTTTCCTCGCGCTGCTCTAACTTACGCTCCGTGCGCTGCAGCTCGCCGCGCCGCTCTTTAATCTCACGCGACGCATCCTGCTTCATCTTTGATATTTCATCCCTTGCTTCACTCAAGCGCGACTGCTTTAACTTTTCAGCATCGTCATTCGCCTTTTGAAGCATCTCTAATATCTGATTCTTAACGCCGTTGACCCTCGTGTTGTCCCATGCTTTAAGCCCAAGACTGCCAAGCGCTCCGCCCACGGCAAAGATCAGCAATGCCCATACCAACTGCATAATACAAACATTATCTCCTTTTAAGTCCCTTTTAATTATTATTTAAAATTTTCTATAAATAAAAGGCATGAGTTTAAATTAAAATTACTGCTAATTTAAAATTTTACATTGTGAAATATAAATTAACAAGCGTAAAAATTTTAAAAAAATTTCACATAAATTTTAATTATTCAAGCTCAAAAATTTTTCGGCTTGAAACGAAGCATCAGCAAAAATTTTCAGCTCTTTATTATTAAAATTAAAATTTTTAAAATTATCTATAATATCTTTAATATCAGCCTGCGCGATATTTAATAATAATTCATGCTTAAAATTTGCGCGGTCTTCAGGCGCGATGCCCCATAGTTTCAGCCAGCGCCATATAAAGCGCCAGCTTGCAAGCTCAACCGGAATATTATTCGCGCATAATAATTTCATGTTCCAGTATAAATTCGCTAATAACTCATCGTCGGGATTTTCAGGAATTAAATATTTAGTTAAGAGCTTAACCCATTTGACAGCCGTTAATAATGCCTGCGGCCTTTGCCTAAGCTCTATCATGTCGTCCTTAATCTCTACTTCTTTTAAATACAGGCCGCCGCTCTTGCCCGGCTTTAAATTAAATATGCCCCAGATAAAAGGCTCAATGCTGCCGCCGAAGCGCGTCCTGCCGCTCGCAAGCGCATAGATTAAGCCGCGGCCTTTCAAAAATAATCTTAATTTAATGCTGCTCTCGCCGGTCTGCGACCTTGCAAGCATCACGCCGGAATTATTTAAATCATTAATCATTAAGCATAGCCCAGCCGCTTTAAAATCAAATCGCTCTGCCGCCACTTGGCCGCGACCTTCACCCATAACTCTAAATAAACTTTAAAACCTGTTATCTCTTCAAGTTCGGCCCTTGCGCTTTGGCCGATGCGTTTAATCATCTTGCCGCCTGCGCCTATTAATATTGCCTTCTGACCGTCAGTCTCGACTACCAAGGCAGCGCGTATATAAAGCCGCTCACGCAGTTTATTAAAATTATTATCATGCACCGGAAATTCATCCGGACTTTTATACTCTTCTATCTCGACGGCGGTGCAGTGCGGCACTTCGTCGCGCAGCAAATTTAAAATTTTTCCGCGTATGATCTCAGCCGCCATAAATCGCTCGGTCGTATCCATTAATATATCAGGATCGTACCAAGGCTCGCCCTCGGGCAGCATAGCCTTCAAGCTTTCTATTAATTTATTTATATTAAAATCAAATTTTGCTGACAGGGCAATTTTCATTGCAGCGCCGCGCGTCAATAAATTTTCAAAAATTTTCGCGGTCTCAGCCGGAAATTTATTATTAACTTTATCAACTTTATTAATAGCTAATATCACAGGCTTATTAGCAGCGTTCAAAGCCTTTGCAGCCTCTAAGTCCTCCGGCGTAATTTTATTAAATCCTGCCTCGATGAGCCATACAGCTGCGTCAATCTCGTCATCCTTAAGAGCGCTTAGCGCGGCGTCAGCTAAGAAATGACCGAGCCGGTCTTTTTTATGCGCCGGAATATAAAGCCCGGGCGTATCAACAAAAATTATCTGAGAATTATTATCGTTATAGATGCACCGCACCGCATTGCGCGTGGTCTGAGGCTTAGGCGATACTATAGCCGCCCGCGTCTTTAATAAAGCATTAATTAAACTTGACTTGCCTGTGTTAGGCCGGCCAAGCAACGCAATTACTCCGCACTTCATTTTTAATTTTTAAATTTTATAACTCGAAAGATAACGGCAAAAGTTCTTTGAGCTTGTAAATTTCAGCGCCGCCTTTAGACGCAAGCACTACGAGCAAGTCCGGCGCGAACTCCATTAAAGTCTGTCTGCACATTCCGCACGGCGGACACGGCACGTTTAAATAATCGTCACTGCCTTCGTGAGAGCCTACGACTGCAATCGCAACCGGCCCTTTATCTTTCATGCCGTGCGAAATCATATTAGCTACAGCTGTACGCTCCGCGCAGATAGTTAATCCGAATGATGCGTTCTCGATATTGCAGCCTTTAATTATCTCGCCGTCCTTAAATATCATCGCCGCGCCGACGTGAAAATGCGAGTGCGGCACGTAGGCTAAGTCCGCAGCCTCACGCGCCAGCGCTAATAATCCTTCCGGCGTGATGCTATCAAGCGGCCATTTATCATTATTCAAGCTCAAAGCAAATTCCTCCAGATTACTTTTTAATTTTAATTTTATTTTAATTATAAAACGCCTTGACTTACAGCCATGCAGTTTTAAAGTATAATGTATTTTTAAACTTGAGTAAACATAAAGAAAGGCGATAGCATATTAATGAATTTAAATTTAATTTTTTATGAGCTTGATGAGCTTAGCATGAGCGTATTAAATTCGATCTGTGATGAGCAAGACGGAGGCGTGAACATGAGCCGCTTAATTAATACGGCAATTCAAAATAATTTTTCAGGCAATTTATATCAAAATTTTTTAGCGTTTATTATTTTAAATAATATAAATCCGTTCTCGTTGAGCTGCGAGCGCGGCGTTGAGCTTGACGATACTATCAAGCAGCTTGCAATGCACGACTGCGAAATATTTTTTAAGCTATTTAAAATTAGTTCAGATAAAAATTTTAATTTTAATTTAAATAATAACAGCTTGATCGGAGCTATTAGTAAAACATTCGCTGCTGCAGCAAGCCCTGAAGAATTATTTAATTTAATTAAAAATTTTTATGAGACGCACGGCGTAGGCAGCTTTGGATTTTACAGGGCATTTAGATTAAATACTTACGGCGAAAATTTTACGATTGAGCCTATTATAAATGTAGAAGATGTTTCGCTAAGCGACATAACGGGCTATGAGCTGCAAAAGCGCGAGCTGAGATTAAATACTGAAGCGTTTATCGCGGGCCGGCCTGCTAATAACGTTTTGTTATACGGCGACAGCGGCACCGGTAAATCTACAAGCATTAAGGCTTTATTAAACGATTATAAAAATTCTAAGCTGAAGATTATAGAAATTTATAAACACCAGTTTAAATATCTGCCGGACTTGATAGCAAGGATTAAAGGCCGCAATTATAAATTTATTATATTTATCGATGATTTATCGTTCGAGGAGAGCGAGACTGAGTATAAATTTTTGAAGGCTGCAATCGAGGGCGGACTTGAAGTGCGGCCTAATAATATTTTGATTTACGCGACGTCTAACAGGCGGCACATAGTGCGTGAGGTCTGGCGCGACCGTGACG
>JAFUXM010000072.1 GCA_017470785.1 Synergistaceae bacterium | reverse complement strand
TCTAAAGACTTTCTTAGTCTGTGCCAACGTGTGCCCTTCATGCCAATATTCTAAAGTCCTTTTTCTGTATTTTTCATCGTATGCCATAATTTTATATTATACATTTTTTAAGTTTTTTAGCTATATAATAAATTAAATAAAAAATAGCGCCGCAAAATTAATTTAAATTCAGCGGCGTTATTTTTCTTTAAAAATTTTAAAAATTTAAATTAAATTAACTGCCAGTCCAAATTCACAGCCATAAATCCCGGGCGTCTATCCAAGCAATACGGCGAGTTATTAATCAGGCCGTCAAGCGTGAAGTCAGCCGACGGAGTGTTATTATCAATGCCGATAAGCCACTGCCTGTTATGCAGCCCGACAATTAACATTAATCTATAGTCGCCTAGATTTAAATAATTTACTGGCAGCTCAGCTCTTAAAATTACATGCTTGTCTAAAATTTTTAATTCGCCTGAGCTGTTTAATAAATCCGTCTGGAATGATCTAAATAATTCTAAGCCGTCCTGAGTGTAAAGTGCGAAGCCGACGCATAACGCGCTGTCCGGCGTCTCTATGTCGCCCTCGATTTCAACATAGACTTTGTCGCTTCGAGTTATAGACTTCTGCACCGGCTGCTTGTCAGCATAATACAAGCCAAATCTGCGCGGCGTAAAATACGGATTTTTAAATTTAATATTATCTGCATCATTCAGCCACTCAGCGAAGGCTTTGGCCTCGTGATTAGTGTTCATGTACAACTTAATCCCTGCCGTCACGTCCTTAGTGTCGAGAGTTAAATGCCCGTGCTCCATGCAGATAACTCGATTGCATAACTGCGATATTGCGCTCATGTTATGACTTACGAATAAAATCGTGCGGCCTTGCTGATGGCTCACTTCGTCCATCTTGCCCATGCACTTTTTCTGAAATTCAACGTCGCCGACCGCTAAAACTTCATCGACTATTAATATCTCAGAATTTAAATGCGCCGCTATAGCAAACGCAAGTCTGACGTACATTCCCGATGAGTAGCGTTTAACCGGCGTATCTAAAAATTTTTCGACTCCGGCGAAGTCAACGATTGCGTCAAAATTTTTCTTAATCTCAGCGTGGGTCATGCCGAGTATGGCAGCATTCAGCGATATATTTTCGCGGCCTGTCAATTCAGGGTGAAAGCCCGTGCCGACTTCTAATAAGCTCGCGACGCGGCCCTTTAAGCTTATGCGGCCTTGCGTAGGCTCAGTGATGCGGCTTAAGACTTTTAATAACGTTGACTTGCCTGCGCCGTTGCGGCCTATCACGCCCACCCGCTCGCCTAACTCAACATCAAAGCTTAAATTCTTTAATGCCCAAAATTCTTCAATATTAGATGCCATAGGCCGAGCCTTAAACGGGTGTATAACTCTGCCGCAAAAATTTTTTAGCTTGTTAGCAAGCACGTTATATAATAAATCCTCGCGCCTTTGATGCATTAATAAATAACGTTTGCCTAAATTCTCAATCTTAATTACTATATTTTTATTCATGGCTTAAATTTTAAATTAAATAAAATCTGCAAATGATCTCTCGAAGCGTCTAAAGAACCATACGCCCGAAAAGAAAAATAAAATAGAGATTATAAATGCGCTTATCACGCCGGGCATGTACAGCGGCACACTCGCGCCCTGCACGCACCATCTGAAGCCGTCTATCACTCCGACCATGGGGTTTAAGCTATAAATAAATCTCCAGCGCTCCGGCACTATCGAACTTGAGAAGCCGACCGGCGATACGTACATTCCAAACTGCACCATGAACGGCAATAAGTGATAAAAATCGCGGTACTTAACGCCCAAGGCTGAGAACCAAAAGCCTATTCCTAAAGCCGTCATCGTGGCGGGAATGAAAAATAACGGCATTAATAAAATTAACGGTGAGGGCATAAATCTATACCAAGCCATGAGCATTAATAAAAGCACAAGCGAGATTAAAAAATCTACTGCGCTGACCATCACGCTTGCCGTCGGCAAAATTATTCTTGGAAAATAAATCTTGCTGATAAGCTGCGAGCTGCGTATCAATGAGTTCGCGCTCTCCTGCATCGCGTTAGCAAAATACTGCCACGGCAGCATCGCCGCAAAGACCATTATACCGTACGGTACTCCTTCATTAGGCAGCTTCGCCACGCGGCCAAACACAAACGTAAATACTACCATGCTGATTAACGGCCTGATCACGCTCCACGCTACGCCTATCACAGTCTGCTTATACCTAATTAAAATATCGCGCCACGCTAAAAAAGCAAACAGCTCTCTATATCTTAAAAGCTCTTTAAATAAATCTACGGTCGTTTTATTAGGCTCGATTACTAAATCAAAATTATTATTAGCCATTTAATTAAATACTCTCCCAAAATTTTTGAGCGGCTTCAATCGCTCTGTCACGAATTTGCCGGGCTTTTAATTTTTTATCTTTTATTTTAATTTTAACATCAAGAGCCGGAAAGATGCCTAAATTTGCGTTCATTGGCTGAAAATGCTTCGCACTCGCAGTATTTAAATATCTTATCAGCGAGCCTATAGCGCTCTCATCCGGCCAAGGCTTTAATTCTTTATTATTTAATAAATTCAGCGCGTTAATTCCGGCAGCAAGTCCCATGGCCGTACTCTCCATATAGCCCTCAACGCCTGTTAATTGCCCTGCTATAAAAATATTATTAAAATCTTTTAATCTTAAATATTTATCAAGCACAGCCGGAGCATTGAGCGATGTGTTCCTGTGCATGACACCATAACGCATAATCTCAGCATTTTCAAGCCCGGGAATTAACGCAAACACGCGCTTCTGCTCGCCCCACTTCAAACCAGTCTGAAAGCCTACTATATTATATAAACTTCCTTCTAAATTATCTTGTCTTAATTGCACAACAGCCCAAGGCTCACGGCCCGTCTTAGGGTCAGGCAGTCCTACCGGCTTCATCGGCCCATACCTCATAGTGTCAACGCCCCGGTCAGCCAGCACCTCAATCGGCATACAGCCCTCAAAATATAAATTCTTCTCAAAGTCATGAGGCAGCGCCCGCTCAGCATTAACAAGCTCATTATAAAATTTTAAATACTCGTCTTTGCTTAACGGGCAGTTAATATAGTCATCGCCTTGGCTATAACGCCCTGCAACATAAGCTTTATTAAAATCTATGGACTCTTTAGCTATGACCGGCGCTACCGCATCAAAAAACGCAATATAATTTTCGCCGATCTTCTCACTTAAGCTATTTATCAGCTCCGGTGCGCTTAACGGCCCTGTTGCGATTATACAAATGCCGTCAGCCGGAATTTTATTTACTTTCTCACGCACAAGCTCTATATTTTTATGCTCTGAAATTTTTTGCGTGACAAGCTGCGAGAACTTTACTCTATCGACTGCCAGTGCGCCGCCTGCCGGCACGCGCGAACTCTCAGCGCAATTTAATATTAACGAATTTCCAAGCGCTAATTCTTCTTTTAAAATTCACGCCGCCGAAATTTTATTTTGCTCTAATTTATTTTCAGAACCTAACGAATTGCTGCAGACTATCTCGGCCAAGCTATCTGTCTTGTGAGCCGGTGTCATAAAATCAGGCCGCATTTCATAAAGCCTTACGCGTACATCATCGCCGCATCGAGTTGCAATCTGCCACGCCGCTTCACTGCCTGCAAGCCCGCCGCCGATTATATTTATAATCTTCATAATTTAAAATTTTAAATTTAATTTAATCTTCGCTGCTGTCATCCTGCACTTTATAATTGCAGTCAGCATTCTGACAGATCAGCATCTTGCCGCGCTTAAATAAAATTCCGCCGCACTGGGGACATTTATTATTGCTCGGCCTAAGCCATGACGTATAATCACAATCAGGATAGCGTGAGCAGCCATAGAACACGCGGCGGCCTTTCTTACTCCTGCGCCTGACTATCTCGCCGCCGTGACTTTCACCGCATACCGGACACTTAATGCCAGTCCGGTCTAAAATATTGCGCGTATAGTGACAGTCCGGGTAGCCGCTGCAGCCGATAAATTCGCCAAAGCGGCCGGCCTTCTTAACTAACGGCTTGCCGCACTCAGGACAGTCCTCGCCTATGGGCTGCGGCTCGGGCATCGCAACATGCTCAGCGCCCTGTGCTGCCTCAAGCGTCTTTGAAAATTCCTTCCAAAAATCGCCTACTACCTGCAGCCACTTTAACCTTGCCTCTTCGACTTCGTCAAGCTCCTTCTCCATTTGAGCCGTGAAGCCTGCGTCAACTATCGACGATATGCTGTTATTTTTAAAATACTGCATTAAAAAGCTATCGACTATCATGCCTAAGTCAGTCGGGCAAAATCGCTTTTCAGCATTGCGCTCAACATAGCCCCTGACGTCAAGCGTACCGGCTATAGTCGCATAAGTCGAAGGCCGGCCTACGCCGTTTTCTTCAAGCGTCTTGATTAATCCAGCTTCAGAGTAACGGGACGGCGGCCTCGTGAACTTCTGCTCTTTATTTATATTTATAATCTTTAACTCTTCGCCTGCTTCAGCTTTGCTTAAGCTCTCGCCCTTCAAATCAAGCGGCCATAACGCGCTCCAACCGTCAAATATCAAGCTCTCGCCCTCGGCCTTTAACTCAGCCTTGCCTGCATCAGCTTTCAGCACAGCCTTAGCAGCTACAGCCTGCGCCATTTGACAAGCCGCAAATCGCCGCCAGATCATTTCATAAAGCCTTGCCTGCTCGTCACTCAAAAATTCACGCGCAAGCTCCGGCGTAATAGTGACATCAGTCGGCCTTATCGCCTCGTGTGCATCCTGACTTCTGCCCGGTGCAGCGTAAACATTCGCCTTCTCAGGCAGATACTCAGGCTTAAAATTATTTTTAATAAACTCACGGCACGCGTTCACCGCCTCATCCGACAGCCTCAAGCTATCAGTTCTCATATAAGTAATTAAGCCAATATGCCCCTTGCCAGGAATATTAAAGCCCTCGTATAAACTCTGCGCAATCTGCATCGTTCGGCGCGGCGACATGTTTAAACGCCTCGAAGCCTCCTGCTGCAGTGTACTCGTCCTGAACGGCGCAGGCGCATCACGTTTGCTGTTCTTCTGCGTGAAACTCTTTACTATTAATTTATTATTTTTAATCTCATTAACTATCTCATCCGCAAAAGCTTCACTATTAATTAATAACGGCAAAGAATTTTTAAGCAAGCTTTTTTTATTATATTTCTCGACCTTTAATAAATATCTGCGCTTTTTATCGCCGCTCTCAGACTCTACGCTTATCGACCAGTACGGCGTAGGCTCAAATTTTAATATCTCGCGCTCTCGCTCGCAAATTAAATTTAAAGCCACCGACTGCACTCGCCCAGCTGACAGACCATAGCGCACTTTTTTCCATAATAAAGGACTTAACGTATAGCCTACAAGCCGGTCTAAAATTCTTCGAGCCTGCTGCGCATCGACTTTATTTAAATCTATATAATCCGGCTCTTTCACTGCGTTCTTAACTGCGTTAGCCGTGATCTCATAAAATCTCACGCGGCACTTTTTATTTAAGTTCACGCCCAGAATATCGGCTAAATGCCACGCTATGGCCTCGCCCTCTCTGTCAGGGTCTGACGCTAACAAAACTTTATCAGCACTGCCTGCAAGCGCAATTAACTCGTTCTTTAACGCGGCCTTGCCCTGCACTAAAATATATTCAGGCTGAAAATCATGCTCAATATCAATGGCCATGCGGCTCTTCGGCAGGTCGCGTATGTGACCTTTGCTCGACCGCACTATATATTTACTGCCCAATATGCCGCTCAGCGTGCTGGCCTTCGACGGCGACTCAACTATAATTAACGTCTTGCCCTCGGCGCTCTTAACCTTTACACTCTTAGCTTTGCTCACGCTTTTAGCTTTTACGCTCTTAGCTTTAGCCTTGCTGTCATCTTTAGCCTTAGCCTTGCTCTTGCTTTTAACAGCGCTTGCGCTTTTAGCCTTGCTCAAATTTTTAGCCGCAGTTTTTTTACTCGCTGCGGCTTTCTCTTCTATATCTATATTTACTTCCGTCTTCGCTTTACGAGGCATTTTAATTTAGTCTCCAGTTAGATTTAAATCATTTTTACCGCAGCTATTGCCGCGCCATACGATTTGCTTACGCAAGGCCGATGCTCTGCTTAACGGCAGCTCCACCCAGCCCCACGGGTTTATCAATATAAATCTTATATTTATTCCCTGCTGCTCCAACGCGTTAATATGACCGGCGAAATGCGCCGCATCGTCAAACACGAACGAATCGCTTAATATCCATACGCGCTTGCATTTACTGCGATTAAATACAGCCGCGTAATCAATGGCAGTCCTTAATCCGCCGTCAGACTCTGGCGACAGCAAATTTATTATCATCGCGTCCTTGTTGCCTGCGGGCTTACGAGTGTTGGGAATGACATCGACGTTCTCGTCTATCGCGTCAATCTTCTCAAATAAATCCTCGAGGCTGTCCTCAAGTTCCGACTGCTCCGGCTCGTCGCTGTCAAATATCCGGTTAAAAAATTCCATCAGCTCGTCATCATCAAGCTCAAGCTCTTCATCTTCAAGCTTATCAAGTTTTTCATCAAGCTTATTCTCAGGCTCTGCAGCGCCGCTTGATTTATTATTATCATCATCAAGCACCGACGCTTCCTCGATATTTACTGCAAGTCCGCGCAGCCACTCTTGAATTGCTGCAACTGCATCCAATAAATATTTAGGATACTCTATCTCAGATATAGCATCAAGCAAACTATTTACCGTCATATCTTCATTATTAAAATCAATATTTAAATTATTATCCTGCATCTCCTGCGCCGCACCTCCAAATTATTAAAATTAAAATAAAATTTTCGCCGCAAGCAAGCACGTGCCGATTAAAGTCGTAATCACAGTGTGGCGCTCGCTCTGCCATAAAATTTTCGCGTCAAATTCGCCGCAAAGATCTTTAAGCTTAAATCCGGCCTTAGGCGCAAACATCCCGACCCGTGATTTATAACTCTCATACTCAGCACCGAACTTGCCGCTTAAAAAATTTTCCTCATACGGAATTATAATTAAAACATAAAGAACTATAAAGCCCAATATAAAAATTATCACGGCAATAAATCCAGCCATTAAAGCCCAGCCCAAGCCGATTAAAAAATTGCCGAAATACAACGGGTTGCGCATCAAAGCATAAGGTCCCCATGTCGCAAGTCTTAAGGCTTTGACCTGTTCGCCGCGATACCTGCCTATGCAGCCGGCTGCCCAAAATCTCCATAGCTGCCCTATTATCACAAGCCATAAGCCGCGCGTTAAACTATTTACATCCGGCTTGGCTATTATAAATATAATTAAAAATAATAACGTCCAAAGGCCGCCCCGCATCTTAAATATAAATGCGTTAAAATTATTTCGCATTATTTAAGCTCTCGCTTTCAGCGCTTTCAGGCAAAGCGCCCTTGTGCAAATTCTCAGTCACGCCCCAGCCCAGCATCCTTATTACTACTACTACACCCATAAATATAGACGTATAATCCGTAAAAAATCTGCATATAACTGCCATAACTCCGGCCATGTTCCAAGGCATCAGCAGCCCGTACAGCAATGCGCCGCCGCCTTCAGCCACTCCGCTCGCCCCGGGCGTCGGCACAAAGTATAATACAAACATAAACACAGCCTGAATTGCTATAGTCTGCACATAATTAAATTCCAGCCCGACCGCCCGCATCAATATCGGCAGCACTGTAAATAACGCGAGCAAGTGCAGAATAGATAATATCACAGCTATAAATAAATAAATTTTTCCAGAATTAAAGGCCAGTCTGAAATTTAAAATATAATTCTCGACTTCTCTGTCAAGCCACTTAAACGCGTTAATAACTTTGCGCCATGACTTTACAAGCTTTACCCTCTTAAGCAATAATATAAAATATTTGCCGAGCTTTTTAAACAAATCCGGCCTCATAATCGTAAAGATTACAAACAGCCACGTTGCAATTATCACTGCGAACACATAAAACACTAACGCCTTTAAGAACGGGCTTGCCTTTAAGATTTCGGGGTCTAACAGCAAAGCTGCCGGCACTGCGAGCGTTAATATTAATATAGTGAGCATCGTGCGGATTAGAGTTATGGCTATGCCCTTGCCGACGGGCACGCCTTTCTTGTAAAGCACATAGACTTGAAACGGGCCGCCGCCGCTCTGCATGGGCGTGACCGCGCTGCCGAAGTAATTCAGCCATGTTAATACAACTCCGAGCTTAAACGATACGCTCTCTTCAGCTGCTTTGGCCAGCGCACAAAATCTTCCCGCATCGCAGCACCACGCTAAAAATACTGTACATAACGCTCCAAGCAGCATTAACTTATTTGCTCCCAAAAACGAATTTAAAGTATCCTGATCTACGCTCTTGGCGATGATTAACGCGTTAGCCCCAAAAGCAAGCAGCACAAATATAATCAGACCTTTTCTGAGGGACAAACTACTTTCCCCGCCTTCCAAAATATAAAAATAATTTAAATTTAATAATTTTTAAATTAATTATAATATATTAACAAATTTAAATTTTTTCACTGCAAGGCTATGCCGTGGCCTTTGCCTCTCATAGCTGCAAACTTCGCGAGGTCTTTAATCTTAGCGTCAAGCATACGCAGCCCGGGCAGCAGTTCGTCTTTCAGAGCATAGATTATATATTGCGTATCCTCACGCTCGATATGCTCCATTAAATATTTCAGCGCACAAATAATTTTTGCCTTGATTAATCTGTCTTCATTATCATAAATCGGCACGGACGAGAAGAACTGACAATGATCATACATCTTGAACAGCCAGTCGACGCCGTCAATGACAGCGCGGACAGTCGGCAAAATTTTATCGCCCTGCATAATAATGCCCTTGCTGTCGGCCTCTTCAACCTCAAGCAGCAGCTCCCGCACCGCGCCCGTTATCTTATCTGAATATATCACCGCGCTGTCCAAACTCTCAGCCATTAACTCACTGAGCGGCCTTTTATTATTTAAATCTTTATAATCATTAATTAACATCTTTATAAATCCATCGCCAGACTTAATTTAATTTTAAATTATTTAATTCTAACATAACAAATTTTGCGAACTTTCAAGCTCCAATAATTTTTCTTTGCGCAAGAGCCTAATTTAAATCATGAATAATTTCATAAGCCTGCGCTGCAATAGCGTTAAGCAAATTATATTTTGCAGCTAAAGCTTTTATATCAAGCCTTAAATTATCATCATCAATTAAAATATAGTCTATGTCGCTTTCGTCCCGGTCATTATTAAATTTTTTCGGCGCGGCCTTCAGCGCCAGCTGCCACGCTGCATGTCTTAACGCATCTTCATGATCTAAATTATTTAAATCTAATAAAAATCTGCGCCGGTTTAAAATATCCTTCACGCTTGCTGCTGCAGCTGCAAGACCTGCAAATACTGCAATAAATCCCAAGGCCTTTATCATAAAAATCTGCGCTGAAGCCGTGAGCGTGAAGATTAATATTACGCCAATTAAAATTAAAATTATAAATTTAAAATTATTATTTAAAATTAATTTAAGCGGCTTTATAAAAGCCTGAAGTTCTAACTCGGCGGCAGCTCTTGCAATTTCAAATTCTTTTATTTCGCCAACAGCCTGAACGATTTTCTCGCCGGTGAAGTCGCGTATGTGCAGCGTATGAACTTCTAAAGCTCTAAATTTAAAATTATTATTATTCATTTTAAAATTATAAAAATTAAAAATTTATAAAATTATAGGCCGCGTGTTAATGCGCGGCCTGAGTTATTAAATTTAAATTAATTTTAAGCTTACAGCATACTGCCCAAGGTCGATAGCATCAAGCTGCCGATAATTAAGATTATCGCGCCGCCTAATCTTGAGCTGATCTGGGCGAAAGGCATAAGCTCCATTCTGTGAGCTGCTGACAGAACTGCGACATCGCCGGTGCCGCCCATGTTCGACATGCAAAGGCCAGCCGTAATTCCGGCCTCCAACGGGTAGAAGCCCACGAGCGCTCCGATAACTCCTGCGCCGATGAATGCCCCGATGCAGCTCAAGAAGCATAATAATAAATAAGTCATTGAGAAGCTGCTGATTACAACGTCCAAACTCAAATAGCAAAGACCTATGCCGACCATTAACATAGCAGTCAAGTTCTTCATTACGAACTGGAACCACTGATAGCAGCTGATCTCTATGCTCTCCGGCAGAATATTAAATATCTTGCATAATGCAACAGAGATTATCATCCAAGCGTAAGCATGAATATTCACAGCCGGAACGATCTTAATCCAAATTCCGGCGATAATATATCCCCATGCAAAGAATGACGTAGCAGTTAATAATCCGACGCCTAACTTAGCTATGCTGATATTATCGCGCTTGGCCTGCATCTCTGGTGAGATCTCAAACTCTGCCGGATCATCGCTTGCACCGGCTCTTATTAAAGAACCCTGCCCATTGAAAAATTTTCCGATTAAAATTTTAGCTAAAATTCCGGCCAAGACTATTGACGTGGCGTTGCCTATCGCGACAGCCGGATTCATAATCGAGATGGCCTCTTCGGCGGTCATAGTGCCTGAACTCTCAAAAATTTTGCTTAACGGCACTGCACCTGCGCCCATACCGCCGCCCATTATCGGCAATGCAATTAATAATATTGCTTTAATAACCCCGAAGCCCATAAAATGCCCAGCTAAGGCAGCAAGCCCGAACGATAAGGCTATAGCTCCGAATATCGCCGGAAAATATCGCGCAGCCGCTTTGATTAACAGCTTACGGTTCATTCCAAGTATAGACCCAGTGATTAATGCAGCGATATAAAAATCAAGAAACGCGCCGGCCGGCTTAAAGAACGTATCAATATTCTTCATTAAGACCGCAGTTTAGCCCGGGCCGCCCTTGGCTATCAAGCCTGAAATCAAATCAAATACTCCAAAGAAATTTACGTAGCGCAAAAAGCCCATACCGAAAATTATTACGACCGGGCCGCCGCCCAAGAACGTGTTGACAATCGGCAGATGATCTCCAAGTTCCTGCAAAATAGCTCCGAACACTATCATAAACGCAAAGCAGCCGGCCATCCCGGGCGGCAGTACGCCCAACATCGCCGTCAGCAATACTACAGCCGCTAACAAAGCAAAGTACTTCGGCTGCAAATTAAAAATCTTAAAGCCCTTGTACTCGTCCATGATCAAAAATCCCCCTGAGTTAAAATTTTGAAGCTTATTTCATTTTAACATTTAACGCAATAATTTAAATTGCAAAAATTTTATATTTATCTATAATTTAAATTACTGACCTCTTATTCAAGCCTGAAATTTTTATGACGGGAGTGTGTGTTATGAGAGTTTTAAAAGCGAGAAAATTTTTATACGCAGCGTTTTTATTATTATTTTTATTAAGCTTTGCATTTGCGGCCTTTGCAGAAAATTCCGCAGCTGTAAATTCAGCTAAAAAATTTAGCTTGGGAAGCTTAATAGATAATATTAAGTCGATTGCTGGCGGCGGCGAAAGCAATGATAACGGCGAGTTAAGTGAGCCTCAAGCTCCAGCTGCACCGCAGCCAGAGCCAGCGCCTCAACCTATGCCTCAAGCTCCAACGCAGCCTATGCCTCAGCCGCAAGCTCCGCAATATCCTCAAGCTCCGCAGCCACAATATCCGCAAGTTCCACCTCAGCCAATGCCTCAACCCCAGCCGCAATACCCGCAAGCTCCTCAATATCCGCAACTGCCTCAACAAATGCCGCAGCAAAATTTGCAGTATTTAATTCAGGGCTTATGGGCAACTAACTATAACGGCGCTGTTGTCATGACGCAGCTGCAGGGCAATGTATTTCATGACTGGGTCAACGGCCAGATGACATCCTACGGCTCGTTCCAAGTGCAGGGCAACGTCATGTATCTAATCGACTATCAGGGTCAGCAGTTCTATAATATTATTCAGCTCGATCCGACCGGCCAATTCTTGACTATGCAGTATCAAAACGGCCTCGCGCTGACCTTCCAGCGTATGCAGTAATTTAAATTTAATTTCAGGAGGCAATGCAATGATTAACGCAAGCGTCAAAAAATTTTTATGCGCAGCTCTATTAATTTTATTAACATCATGTGCAGCATGTGCAGCTTATAAAACTACGCCCGACGAGCTTAAGCGCATGAGCATATTTATAAGCAACTTCACTGAGGCCGGTTTCTTCAACTTTGACCTGCTCACAGAATTTCCTGAAGAAGAACAGAACGACAGCGTAGGCGAGTACGAAGAAGCTAAAACGCATCTTGGAATGCCCGGCAACTTGACCGAGTTGGTTAAATTCGGCATCGTGCATAACTTAATCAACAATCCCAAGCGCATCGCCAAGTGCACCGACCGTAAATGCGAGGCCGGCAACCTGAAGCTTGATAAGAAATTTGTCAACGAGAGCGTCAAAAAATATTTTGACATCGACATCAGCAAAAAAGACTTAAGCATCGTTCAAGATGACCCGAGCGCTGCGTTCTCGTTCGACGGAAAATTTTATCACTTCGGCTCAGACAGTTTCAAAGATCCGGACAATGACACTGTATATTACGCCGACGTGCAGGGCGTCACTCAGCGCGGCAGCCATCTTATGCTGGCCGGAGAATTATATAACTCAAAGAATAAGACCGACCGCCCGGGCATGTTCGCTGCTACGGTCAAGCGCATCAAATGGCAGGGCAAGTCAACCTGGGCTGTCATCGACATGACTACGGACTGGGTGACTAATTCAGGCCGCGACTAATCATAAAACAAAAACAATTA
>JAFUXM010000071.1 GCA_017470785.1 Synergistaceae bacterium | reverse complement strand
TTTTAGAATTATTAAACGCTGCAAGACCGTAAACTTCTATCTTGTCTTTATGCGACCGGCAGACTGACATCACCGAAGTTCCGACGCTGCCCGTCGCGCCGATCACCGCGACCCTAATCTTCTTCTCTTTATATATGCTATTCATTATTTAAATTTTTTAAAATTTAAAATTACATCAACGCGCCGAACATCAAGTAAGTCAACAGCCCGTTAATTAATATGCTGTCAAATCTGTCCAAGACGCCGCCGTGGCCCGGGATTAAACTTCCTGAGTCCTTAACGTTCATCTCGCGCTTAACTATAGACTCTGCAAGATCACCAAACTGGCCGGCTGTGCCGCAAATAATGCCTATTATAAATAACGGGTAAGGCGGCTGCTCAAGAAAATAAATTAATAAAGCGCTCATTAAAATGCTGCCCATTGCGCCGCCGAAAAAGCCTTCCCATGTTTTGCCCGGGCTTATATTCTCGCATAATAACATTCTGCCCCACTTCTTGCCGATTATATACGCCATCACATCACATGACCACGTGCAGGCAAACAGCATAACTAAAATTAAAGTTCCGGTTGGGAAAGCCCGCAATAATAATATGCACGTCCAAGGCACGACGATAAATAAAACGCCCGACATAGTGCCGCCTACGTTTTGAATTGCAAAGCTCTTGCCTTCATCTTGACGCCGCATCATCTCTATCATGAAAATTGCGTAAGTGCTTAAGCTTAAAGTCAATACTATCGATACGGGCCGCACGCCCTCAGCGCTTGATAATAAAACAGCAAGCGAACATATATAGCCAATGCCGCGCGACAGCCTAAACCCCCGGTTTCGCCCAAGCATCTTATAATATTCAGCAAGTGAAATTAAACTTAAAAGAGCTGTAACTATGTTCCAAGCCCAGCCGCCGACATAAATTCCTGTTATAATTCCGGCTATAATTACAACACCGCTTAGTGTCCTGAGCTGGAGCTCGCTCGACTTGCTATTTCTTGAGGCCGCCATATCGCCTCTCCCGTCCGGCGTAGTCATCAAGTGCAGCCTTTAATGCGTCATAATCAAAGTCCGGCCAGTAAGTATCAGTGAAGTAAAATTCGCTGTACGCGCCTTCCCACAGCCAAAAGTTGCTTATCCTAAGCTCACCGCTCGTCCTGATAATCAAATCAGGGTCAGGCACGTCCGGCAAATAAAAATATTTTCTTAAATCCTCTTCAGTTATATCTATATTTAAATCTTTATTTAAAAATTTATCGTCATGCCTCAAATTATTTATTGCGTCCAATATCTCAGCTCTGCCGCCGTAGTTTATACATAAAATAAAATCCAATATATTTTCGTCTTTGGTCTCGTCCTCTGCCCAGCGCATCATCTCCAATAAATCCTCTGGCAGTTTATCTTTGCGGCCGGCAAAGCGTATTCTCGCGCCCTCGGCCTTAACTTCTTTTACTTTATGCTTAATATAAAATCTAAATAAACTCATCAAGCCCTGAACTTCCGTCCAAGGCCTGTTCCAGTTCTCAGTCGAGAAAGCATATACAGAAAAATAACGTATGCCCTCGCGCTTAACAAGTCTCACCATCTCTTCAAGCTTTCTTAAGCCTGCTCTGTGTCCCATCAGTCTCGGCAATCCGCGCTTCTTCGCCCAGCGCCCGTTGCCATCAAGTATAATTGCCAAATGCCTCGGCACTTTTTTATCTATATTATTATTTAAATTTAAATCTTTATTATCTGCATTGCTATTGCTAACGCTCACAAGCACCCGCCCGCTTTCACAAATTCTTTTATTATTAATTAAAATTATTTTATTAGCTTTATTATATTATAAATTTAAATTTAGTTTATTATGATTAGTCTATGATTGCTCAACAGTTCAGCAATAAAAAAATTTAATATTTAATCGCGCTGCCAACGGCAATTCACGAGCAAATATTACTTTAGCTGCTTATAACTAAGCTATATAATTAAATTAATTAAATTAAAATAAATTTCAGGAGAGAAAATTTTTATGTATAAATATCACTTGAACGCGCTTAAAGAAATAAAAGAATGCACTGTTGAAGAGGCAAATCAATTCTTGCCTCGGGGATGGGTGTATCTTGATGCTCTCGTCATGAACGGACGGGTACGGGTTATAATCGGCCTGCCATTTGAGCCATCCGGCGAAAACTCTTAAAAATTTTAAAATAAAAATTAAATAAAGAATTTAAAACAGGGGCGTTAAATACTTAAGCAAAGTATATTAACGCCCCTGAAATTTTTTATTATTTTAAAAATTAAATAAATTATCTACCAGCTGCTCTTTGAGCTGATCCTGCGTTGTATTATCTTCAGGATTTAAATTGCCCTGACCAACCGGAATTTTTAAATTCAATTTAAATTGCTTGGTCTCTTTCTTTTGCTCTTCCTCGCCGTTCAATTTATCTAAAGGCAAAAAGTCCTGAATGGGCTTAGTGATCTTTAAATCTAACAGCCGCAGTTCGTTCCAGCTATTGGCAAGCGTGAACGTGACGTTCTGAAAATCGCGCCGCTTAACGCCCAGCATACGGCCGGCTGCATCCTTCAAGAAGCCGGTGCCGCCTGTTAAACTTCCGGTGACGTACTGAAATGCGCCCTTCATTGCGCCTAAAATTCTGTCAAGTATCTTTAAGTCAAAGCGGCCGTCACAAAGCAATCTTAAATTCTTGCCGGGAAGGCCGCAAGCTCCGTTCACGGCAAAGTATCTGTACAGCGGCTCGCCGGTCGGCGCAGTGGCCTGCGTGCCGGGGTTTAAAAATAAATCGCTGCCGTCCCACGAGAACGTGCCGCGTATGTTCTCAAAGCTTATGCGCTTGGCCGGCGTAATGCGCTCTAAAATCTTCATTTTATGAAAATAGCCAGGCCCGGTCGAGAATTTTCCGCTCGCAAAGCTCAGCGCAAATACGCCTAAATTTCCCTTAAGTCCTACGCTCGCATCCGCAACGCCGACTAACTCGCCTTCTTTTAAATATTCCTTCAGGAACGGCGCGGCTAACTTTCCAAAGTCAAGCTTATTTACGCCGACAGTGCCGGTCCAAAGCGATTTAGCTAAATCTACGTCTATATTCGACGTTATAACTCCGCCTGAAGCTAACTCAGCCCGCGCGTTCTTAATCGCAATTTTATTTAAATTCATCATAAATTTTATCGGCACAGAGATATTTTTAATATTTATCTTGCCGTCTAAAACTTTTAAGCTCGGCACTTTCGCTAATATGCTTACAGGGAAATTTAATTTCGACGAACCGTTTATGTCAATAAACGCATTGCCCGACGTTAAGCCCTTCAAGCTCGGCACTTTCGCCGCGATTAATTTATCTATATCAATAGGCTGCGACTTCACGTCAAATAAATATACATCGCCATTTTTACTAAGCGTGCCGTTCAAATCCAGTTTAAAGTCCGCCATCTTCGCCTGCGCGTTGACATTATATTTATCCTTGCTCGGCGATTTTAATTTTAACGACATAACGTCTATTAACGTCTGATTTACAGTCAAAGGCGAGTTCACTTTCACGCTCAACGTCGGATCTTTAGGCGTGCCTGTAAACGCAAGATCGCCGTATAATATTCCGCCTAAGGGCGAGCTGCCCATCAGCCGTGTTAATAACGGTCTCACTTCAAGCCCGTTCACGCTTAATATTATATTTAACGCGCTCTCTAAAAAATTATTATAATTAATCTTCACGCCGCCGCGGCCTGTTATTCTGGCCTCGTTAATTTTTGCGTCAAGCTTCTTGACTTTAATCTGTCCGGCATTGCCGCCGGCTTCTATCACTGCATACGGGATATTAACGCCCTGCGTTTTAATATTCTCAGCGTTCAAAATTAATTTCGCGCCTAAATTTTTTAAACTTCCCGTAACGCTCGCCGCACCTTTAATATTGCCCGTCACGGGCTGCGCTAACTTCAAATTCTGCGACACCTGCGCTAAATTAATTCCGTTCTGGCCAGAGCTTAGATCAAAATTAATTAAATTATTATTTAAATTTACGTTGCCCTTAAAATTTAATGCGCCGCCGGGCATCCTGACCTGCGACTGTGCAACATTAAGCTTATTATCAAAATAATTTAACGCTAAATTCAAATCTCCAAGCTTGATATTATTATCAGCTATGACATTTTTGCCGCTGACTTTCGCATTCACGCTGGGATTATCAAGTGCGCCCTTTATCACTGCATCTGCATTAAATAAGCCTTTAAGCTGATTTTTAACTTGAGGCAGCGAAGCCGGATTAAAATTCCTTGCACTTGCTTTTAAATCAAGATTATTATTCTTAATATCAATATTGCCAGCAGCGCTTAACAAAGCATTATTAAAATTCGCCTTAAAAGCTTTTATTAACGCTTTATTATTATTAACATCATAATTAAAATTCGCGCTTAAATTATTTAAAGCTAAATTATTGCCTGAAATCTTAGCTGCAAGCTTAGGCGAACTTAAATTGCCGTCAATATTTAAATCGCTGTGAACGCGCGTATTTAAATTCACGCGGCCTGACGGTTTAAACGCATTAAGCTCCGGCAGCGCTGCGCTTAAAGCCGCTAAGTCTAAATTCGCTAAATTTATTATTAACTCAGGCTTGATATTATTATTATTATCTTGATAGACCTCGCCCTGAGCGCTTAATTTACCTCCAAAAATCTCGCCGCTGCTCTCTATCTCAGGCTTATATCCCGGCCGCAAATTTATCTTTGCAGTAAAATTTTTAGCTAAATTTTTATTTAACGCTGCAAGCTCAGGTATATTAGCGTCAAGCTTCGCAGTGATTTTATTTAAGTCAAAGCCCTGCTCTATATCTTTAAGCAAAATATCAAAGTCAAGCTGGCCGCCGGTGCCGCGCAATTTTAAATCCGGCGCTGCGATATTACCTATCTCACTTAACGAGATATTTTCAGCCTTGCCTCTAAGCTTGATATTTTCATCGTCAAGCTCGGCATCAAGTTTTAGCTCAGCTGCTTTAGTCTTTAAATTTAAATCCTTAAACTTTAAAATATCTCCGTCCCAGTCAAACGGCAGTCTAAAACTCAGCGGCACGCTTAACTTATTTCTAACAATTTTAGCCTGCTGCAGCGATATAACACCGTTAGTCCTAAGTTCTTCATCTATAAATACACGACCGTCAAGCCGCCCGCTCGCATCTATATCATCTATAAAAATTTTTGCCAGCGGCATAAAGTCCTCGAGCTTAAAGGCTGTGAAGTCCGTCCGCAAAGCTAACGGCTGCACGCTGCCCTTTACAGCTCCAGTACCCCGGCCAATATTAAATTTAGAACTTGCAATTTCAAAAATATTATTTAAATAATTTACTTTTGCGTTTAAATTTACAGGCAAAAAATTTTTATTATTCAAAACTAAATTAGACTTTAAATCGACATCGCCGCTTGAGCTTAACGCAAAATTATTTAAATTAAAATCTAATTTATCTGATTTATCTATAACAGCCAGAATATTATTTATATTTACATGCTTAATATCAATATTCACCGGCTGCAATTCTAAATTAAAATTACTTTCACTATTATCATCGCTTGCTGCCATAAAGTGATTTGCGATATTCATTAAATTTGCTGCGTCGGCGCTCAAGCCGTCAAGCTCAAATAAATTTATAATTTTAATTAACGGCTTATTGCCTAACAGCGCGTCCCAGTCGGGGCTTAACGCGGCATAGTCCAAGCTGACATACAGCTCATCGCCCGAGAATATCTTTAAATCCTTAAGCGCATAACCGCGATATACAGACCCGTCAATTTCATTTACGTCAATTCTTAAGGGCTGCAAATAATTTTCACTGGCGTATTTCAACGCGGGCTTAACGATAGTCTCGCCGGTCGGAAGCCAAATCAAGCCGGCCGCCGCACCTACTAACAGCACGGCAGCTATGATTAACAAATTAATTAGCTTTATAAGCCCCCTGAATAACGACATGATAAGTTATTGCTCAGCTCCGACCGTATTGGCAGCCGTAAAACGTCTGGCCTTGCGGCGCTCAAGCTCATCTAATATCGCCTTGCGAAGTCTTATTGACTGCGGCGTTACCTCGACTAATTCATCAGTCTCAATCCACTCCATAGCCTTCTCAAGCGGCATCCGCCTCGGCACATCAAGCTTAGTTGTTAATTCTTTCGTAGCTGACCTGTGATTAGTCTGCTGCTTTTTCTTAGTGGGATTGCACGGGATGTCGCCGGGGCGCGAACTCTCGCCGATAATCATTCCGTTATAGACCGGATCAAGCGGCGATATAAATAAAACGCCGCGGCTCTGCAAATTCTCAAGCTGATAAGCCGTCGCCTCGCCCGTATCCAAGCTCACAAGCGACCCGCGATTACGCGTCACTAAATCGCCTGCCCAAGGCGCGTAGCCGCTGAAGCAATTCGACATAATTCCAAGTCCTCTCGTGTCCGTCAAAAATTCGCCGCGATAGCCTATTAAACCCCTTGTCGGGATTTCAATCTCAATTCTGATTAATCCTCTGTCCTGATTAGCAACGTTCTTGACTTTGCCCTTGCGGCGCGACATCTTCTCAAACACTATGCCCTGATACTCTTCAGGCACGTCGATAGTCACGAGTTCATACGGCTCGCATTTAATACCATCTTTAACTTCAGTTATGACTTCCGGCTTAGATATGCAAAATTCCATGCCCTCGCGGCGCATCTCTTCAATCAAAATTCCGAGCTGCAGCTCGCCGCGCCCTGACACTTTAACGCCGTCAGGCCGGCCTAAGTCTTCCATTCTCAGCGATACATTAACGTGCATCTCACGCTGAAGCCGCGCCTTTAATTGCCTCAACGTCACGGCCTGACCTTCGCGGCCTGCAAACGGCCCTGAGTTCACCAAAAAGAACATCGACACAGTCGGCTCTTCTATCGCTAAGGGCTTTAACGGCTTATCCGCAATTTCTTCAGCTGCGAACGTATCGCCTATGTCAATCTCAGTCGGCCCGGTGATCCAAACTATATCGCCGGCGTGAACTTCTTCAACTTCTACACGGTCAAGGCCGCGCGTCACCCATAACTGCGTTACTTTTGCGTTCTCGCTGCCGGTGATGCTCCAGTCATCGCCAGTGTGATCCGTGCTGTGCCACTGCGTAGAGACACGCACAAACGGGTCGCCCTTCTTTATGCTGCCCTGCAAAATTTTGCCGCAGCCGATACGCCCTACATATTCATTCCATGCAAGCGTACTGACCTGCATTAAGAACGGCGCATCCGGCTTCACGTCCGGCGCAGGCACGTAGTCTATAATAGCTTGAAACAAATCATCCATGTTATCGCGCCGTGTATCGCTCAAGTCCTTTACCGCCCAGCCGTTTAATCCCGAGCCGTACAAGACAGGGAAGTCCGCCTGCTCATCAGTCGCTCCAAGCTCGAAAAATAAATCAAACGTTAAATTCAAAGCGTTATTAGGATCAGCGCCCTCACGGTCAACTTTATTTATAAATACTAAAGGCTTCATTCCGATGCTCAAAGCGTGCTGCAACACATAACGCGTCTGCGGCATCGGCCCTTCGTTTGCATCTACTATTAATATAACAGAGTCAACAGTCGATAAAATTCTTTCAACCTCACCTGAAAAATCTGCGTGGCCGGGTGTGTCGATAATATTAATTAAATAGCCGTTCCACTCAACCGTACATGGCTTAGATCTTATAGTGATGCCGCGCTCACGCTCTAATGCGCCGCTGTCCATTACGCGCTCAGCCACTTGAGTATGGGCACTGAACGTCTGCGCCGCTCTGAATATCGAGTCAATCAAAGTCGTCTTGCCGTGATCAATATGCGCGACGATTGCCAAATTCCTTATCTTAGATGAATCCATTAACAATTTCTCTTCCCTTATATCAATTTCAAATTTATAAAATAATTCATAAATTTTACCACTTTACAAAATTTTAATTAAAAAATTTTTTAATAAACAAAAACAATAAGCTTGTAAAAAATCTAAATTTTGAGTGAATAATTAAATCGATGCTGCGTTAGCCATTTCCCATTTTTTGCTGATGTAAGTTTCCGCAGAAACAAATAAAATATTTAAACTTAAAAATTTAAAATAAATTTACGGCTTGCTTTGCGAGGATGATTTATTATCAATGGATATTTTCAATAATACTACTAAAGTGGTCAAGGATGACCTTAAAAAAAGAATAACGCCCGGCTCCAGAATCTCCATTGCGGCCGCCTGCTTTTCTATATATGCCTATCAGGAGCTTAAGGCGCAGCTGGAGGCGTGCGAGGAGCTGCGGTTTATCTTTACGTCGCCGACGTTTGTCGCTGAGAAAACGCCTAAAGAACGCCGCGAGTTTTATATCCCGAGGCTCAAGCGCGAGAAGAGCCTGTACGGCACTGAGTTTGAAGTGCGGCTCCGCAACGAGCTGAAGCAGAAGGCAGTGGCAAAAGAATGCGCCGAGTGGATGCGGAAGAAAGTGCAGTTTCGGTCCAACATTACAAGAGAAGGCATGAATAATTTCCTCGTGATAGAAACAAAAGCTAAAGCCGCTGAAGAATCCTATACTTATATGCCTATGAACGGCTTCACTACGGTGGACTTGGGCTGCGAACGAGGCAATAATTTAACAAATATAGTTACCCGCATGGAAAATCCTGCTACCCAGGAATTCCTGCGCATGTTCAATGCTATATGGCAGGACGAGGCCAAGCTCTCAAATGTTACAGATGATGTAATTGAGATGATCTCATCGGTCTATCAGGAAAATGCCCCTGAACTCGTTTATTTCATGATACTTTATAATATATTTTCCGAGTTTTTAGACGACATCTCAGAAGACGTACTGCCCAATGACGCCACCGGCTTTAAAAGCAGCGTTGTTTGGAACAAGCTATTTAACTTTCAGAAGGACGCGGCGCTTGCCGTTATCAACAAGCTGGAGATGTACAACGGCTGCATTCTTGCGGACAGCGTCGGCCTTGGCAAGACCTTCACGGCCTTGGCCGTTATAAAATACTACGAAGGCCGCAATAAGAACGTACTGGTGCTATGCCCGAAGAAGCTGTGCGAGAACTGGATGACATTCCGCGGCAATCTCATTAACAATCCTTTGGCTGCGGATCGCCTGCGGTATGACATTCTCTATCACACTGACCTTTCAAGGGACAGCGGCAGCACAGCAATAGGCCTTCCCATCGAGCGCATCAACTGGGGAAACTATGACTTAGTCGTGATCGACGAAAGTCATAATTTTAGAAACGGCAACGGTACGAACAGCCGCGGCGGCGAAAATGAGAACCGCTATATGCGGCTGATGAACCGTATAATCAAGCCCGGCGTTAAAACTAAGGTGCTGATGCTCTCCGCTACGCCCGTTAATAATCGATTCTATGATTTACGAAATCAGCTTGCGCTGGCTTACGAGGGCGACCCAGCCGAGTTTAACGAGAAGCTGGAAACAAAGTCGGACATAGATACGATCTTTCGGCAGGCGCAGACTGTCTATAACGCTTGGTGCAAGCTGCCGGATGACCAGCGTACCACGGCAACGCTCCTGTCCAGACTGGACTTTGATTTCTTTAAATTGCTGGACAGCGTTACCATCGCCCGCTCCCGCAAGCACATACAGACCTACTACGATATTGCGGACATTGGAAGTTTTCCGGAGAGAAAGAAGCCCGTCTCACTTAGGCCGTGCCTTACAAAACTTGACGGCGGCATTAATTACAGAAATGTATTTGAAATTATCTCAAAGCTGCACCTGACGATTTACACTCCGACCGCATATATTCTGCCCAGCAAGCTGCATAAATATCTGGATGACAAACAAACAGAGAACTTCAGAAAAGGACGTGAAATGGGCATTCAGCGTTTAATGAGCATCAACCTGCTCAAGCGCATGGAAAGCTCCGTTCACTCATTTTTGCTGACAGTCCGGAGAATTTATGATTATATATATAATACGTCGCTGATAATTCAGGCTTACATGGCTAAAAATAAAAATGCTATTGATGAGCTTGATGAAATATGCGATCTGTCCGGCAATGCCGACGAGTTTGACGATGACGACAAGAACACAGGCTTATTTAATTTTAATGTCGGCAAGAAGGTGAAGATCAGCTTTCAAGATATGGATCATGTCTCTTGGAAACGTGAGATTGATGAGGACTTGCAGAACCTGCAGCTTCTTATCTCCATGGTTGAGAATATCACGCCGGAATATGACTTCAAGCTGAACGAGCTGCTGCGTGTCATACGTGATAAAGCAGCAAATCCTATTAATCAAGGCAACAAGAAAATACTAATTTTTACAGCTTTTGCCGATACAGCTGCATATCTGTACGATAATGTCAGCGTGACGGCTGAAAAAGAGCTGGGACTTAATACTGCCTTGATCACAGGTGCTATTGACGGTCAGACTACTATTCCGAAATTCAAAGCGAACATGAATCATGTGCTGGCGGCCTTCTCGCCGAAGTCCAAAGACCGCGCTGCATTGTATCCCAATGACATGACAGATATTGACATACTCATAGCTACAGACTGTATTTCAGAAGGTCAGAACCTGCAGGACTGCGACTTCTGCATTAATTATGACATCCACTGGAATCCCGTGCGGATCATTCAGCGGTTTGGCCGCATTGACCGTATCGGCAGCTCAAACAAGCTCATCCAGCTCGTGAACTTCTGGCCCGATCTGGACTTGGACGAGTATATCAAACTGAAAGCCCGCGTGGAGAACAGAATGCGGCTTTCCGTCATGACATCTACCGGCGATGACGACCTGATCAATCAAGAAGAAAAAGGCGATCTCGAGTACCGCCGCGCTCAGCTGAAACGTCTGCAGGAAGAGGTCGTGGATTTAGAGGATATGACCAACGGAATTTCTATTATGGATTTAGGGCTGAATGAATTTCGCATGGATCTGCTGGAGTACATGAAGGAACACGGCGACATCGACCATATGCCATTCGGTATCCACGCCGTGGTCAAGGGCGCTAAACCCGGCGTCATCTTCGTATTGAAGAACGTCAACGAGAATATTAATATTGAAAATCAGAACAGGCTTCATCCGTTTTATATGGTCTATGCAGGCTTGGACGGACAGATTATCGCTAATCACCTGCAGCCCAAGGATATTCTCGATGTGTTGCGGCGCTTAGCCCGTGAAAAACGTCAGCCTGATAAGACGCTTTGCGCCCGCTTCAACAAGATGACAAACAACGGCAAAAATATGGACAAAGTCTCGCATCTTCTGGAGCAAGCCATAATGTCCATTATTGATGCCAAGACCGAGAACGATATCGACAGTTTCTTCGGCAGCGGCCAAACTACGTTTCTGTCAGCAGGATTTTCAGGACTGGATGACTTTGAGCTGATCTGCTTTATGGTGATAATATGATGATAGACTTACCGGAGTCAACTCGGATTCACAGGCGCATACCTAAAGAGAAATTTTATCAGCGCTTGGTGCTGACGGCTGCCCTGAAGAAAAAATTCGTATCTGATATAGACAGCATTTTTATTGAGAACAGTTTAACGGCAGAGAACCTGCGGCTGAGCAAAGAAAGCATAATTACTGAAATATTGCTGCTAAAGATTATGCTCAAAACGAAGGAGTTTGACGGTAAAGTGCTGGAGACCGTCGCTCGGCAGAATTCACACAAGCTGTTATTCATGCTTATTTATAAAGA
Source organism: Synergistaceae bacterium (assembly GCA_017470785.1). GTDB lineage: Bacteria > Synergistota > Synergistia > Synergistales > Aminobacteriaceae > JAFUXM01. Next base: position 6,076 of record JAFUXM010000071.1, on the reverse strand, counting down.
TGAGCTGCAGATCGCGCTGTTTCATAATAAATTATACAGCTCTTCATGGATAAAAGCGGAATGCTGTGCTGCCCTGACTGCACGCGGTTTTTCTCTGGATGAGATTTGGAACGGCTTTATCGAGCAGATCGCGCTGTATGACGAACGTGACGGCAGCTTGACCGGCTTGAGTATCGATCAGCGGCTCGCCAGACACGAACAGATCGCAAAACTTGAGAAGCAGATATATAAAGCTGAAATTGCAGCACGCAATGAAAAGCAGCCTAAGAAAAGTTTTGATTTATATCTGAAGTGCCAGAAATACAAGCAGGAACTGGAGGATTTAAAGCATGGGCAATGATAATAAAAATAATAAGCTTAAGATGCACACGCCGGATTTAGCGGCTGAGAATTACAGAAAGCTGGCGGCGCTGTTTCCAAATGCCGTCACTGAGACAATAACGGGATATGATGATCAGGGCAAGGCTGTTATTGAGCGCAGCATTGATGCAGACGTGCTGCGGCAGGAGATCGCAGTTAAAGTGACTGAAGGGCCGCAGGAACGTTACCGGTTCACGTGGCCTGATAAAAAGCGCTCAGTAATGCTTGCCAACCAGCCTATTGCAAAGACACTGCGCCTCGAGCGTGAAAAATCTTCAGGCAGCGACGGCTCACAAGGCAGCATTGACACTGGGAATATTTATATAGAAGGCGATAATCTCGACGCGTTAAAGCTGCTCCAAGAGACTTATCTGGGCAAAGTCAAGATGATTTATATTGACCCGCCGTATAACACGGGAAATGATTTTATATATGAAGATGATTTTTCGCAGAACACAGATGAGTATCTGGCAGGCAGCGGACAGTTCGACGATGAAGGCAACCGCCTTGTTAAAAATATTGAAAGCAACGGCCGATTTCACACCGACTGGCTGAACATGATTTATCCAAGGCTTAGATTAGCAAAAGATTTTTTGACCGACGACGGCGTTATCTTTATCAGCATTGACGATAACGAGCAGGCTAATTTGAAAAAAATTTGCGATGAGATATTCGGCGAGCAGAATTTTGTGGCGCAAGTTATTTGGGAACGGGCTTATGCGCCGGTCAATCTCAAAAAACATTTCTCAGAGAGCCATGATTATTTAATTTGCTATGCAAAGAAACTTGAGTTGCTTGTGTGCAACGGCTTGCCGAGGAGCGACAGTGCAAATGAGAGATACACTAACCCAGACAATGATCCGCGCGGCGTTTGGCAGTCTGATAATTTATCAGTCGGCCCTATCATACAATCAAAAGTCTATGAGATTACGACACCAAGCGGGCGAAAGGTTTTGCCGCCTACTGGCTACTGCTGGCGATTAGATAAAGAGACTTTTCAAAGTTACGTTAATGATAATCGCATTTGGTTCGGAGAGGACGGCAACAATGTTCCGCGTATCAAAAGATTTTTATCTGAAGTAAAGCAAAGCATAACGCCGATGACAATTTGGAAATATACTGATGTCGGACACTCTCAAGAAGCGACACAATCACTTAAAACAATTTTTGACGAGCAATCCGTATTCACATATCCCAAACCCGTTGAGTTGATCCAAAGATGTTTAAGACTCTACTCATCCCACGACTCTATTATTCTCGATTTTTTCTCCGGTTCAGCGACAACGGCGCACGCAGTGATGAAGCTCAATGCTGAGGACGGCGGCAAGCGAAAATTTATTCTTGTGCAAATTCCCGAGCAGACGCCTGAAGGCAGTGAGGCGCGGAAAGCTGGCTATAAAACTATTTGCGAAATCGGCGAAGAGCGCATCCGCCGCGCCGCAAAGAAAATTAAAGAAGAGACCAGCGCTGATATTGATTATGGGTTTCGGGTCTTCTGCGTAGACAGCTCTAACATGAAAGATGTCTATTACCGGCCAAGTGACTTTCAGCAAGGGCAGTTAAGCCTGCTGGCAGATAACATAAAAGAAGACCGCACGCCGGAAGATTTATTGTTTCAAGTCATGCTGGATTTGGGCGTGACGCTTTCATCAAAAATTGACGAAGAAATTATAGACGGCAAGAAAATATTTTCAGTTGCGGACGGCTATTTAATCGCATGCTTTGATAATGATATTACTGATGAGACTGTTAAAGCCATTGCGAAACGGCAGCCGTTTTATGCTGTATTCCGTGATGCAGGCATTGCAGGCGACAGCGTTATGACAAATTTCGAGCAGATTTTTGAAAGTTATAGCTCCGGCACTCGATGGAAGGTATTGTAATGGCAGATATGAAATTTAAATTTACTATACAGCCTTATCAGACTGAGGCCGTGGACAGCGTTGTAAACGTGTTTGCAGGTCAGCCGTTTAATGACCGCTTCACCTATCGCCGTGACGTGCAGTTAGAGCGGGACGTGCTGTTCGGCGATGATTTATTTACGGGATTTGCCAACGGCCCTGTCAGGCTCGATGCTAATCAGTTGCTTGCTAATATAAATCGCATTCAGAGCCTGAATAATATAACGCTTGCCCAGAGCATTGACAGCGGCGGCCTCGGCGCTTGCTCGCTTGATGTCGAGATGGAGACCGGCACAGGCAAGACCTATGTGTATATTAAAACTATTTTTGAGCTGAATAAACAATACGGCTGGAGCAAATTTATTATTGCAGTGCCTAGCATAGCTATACGTGAGGGTGTCCGCAAGAGCTTTGAAATTATGCAGGATCACTTTATGGAATATTATGGCAAGAAAGCAAGGTTCTTTGTCTATGACTCTAAGAACTTGGCTGAAATCGATAACTTCAGCCAGAGTTCGGACATTAACGTAATGATAATTAATATTCAAGCGTTCAATGCCCGAGACAAAGCTGCGCGGCGCATCAGCACTGAGCTTGATGCGTTCGGCAGCCGCCGACCCATTGACGTGATTAAGGCCAACCGGCCTATAATTATTCTTGATGAGCCGCAGAAGATGGGCGGTGCGGCCACGCAAACTAGCTTGAGAGATTTTAACCCGCTGTTCTGCCTAAATTATTCAGCTACGCACAGGCAGCATCATACGCTTGTATATGTGCTTGATGCACTTGATGCTTATAATAAGCGGCTGGTCAAGCAGATCGAGGTCAAGGGCGTTGATATTAAAAATCTTCAGGGCACGGACGGCTATTTATATCTTGAGAACATAATTATATATCCCAATAAGCCGCCGATGGCCCGTTTGGAATTTGAAATTAGCCATAGCAGCTTTATTAAACGTGAGACCAGGCTTATAAGTGTAGATGACGACATATTTGCACTGTCAAATAACATGGAACAGTATCGAGGCTGCCGCGTGAGTGAGATCGACCCTATAAGCAATACAGTATCTTTTACAAATGGGACAGTTATTCATGCCGGCGAGGCAATCGGTAATATGACTGAGAATAATATGCGCCGTGTGCAGATCAGGGAGACTATACGTTCGCACTTTGAAAAAGAGAAAGAACTTTATGAGCGCGGTATAAAATGCCTGTCGCTGTTCTTCATCGATGAAGTAGCGAAATACCGCAAGTATGACGAGAACGGCAGCGAGATTAACTCCGAGTACGGGCAAATTTTTGAAGAAGAATATGCAGCCATACGCGATGAGTACTTGACCTTGTTTAACACGCCGTATGAACAGTATTTGCGCAGTATTGAAACGCGCAAGACCCACGCCGGATATTTTTCAATAGACAAGAAAGGCAGAAAAATTGACAGTTCAATCAAGCGCGGCAGCGACGAGAGCGACGATATTTCAGCTTATGATTTAATTTTAAAAGATAAAGAACGGCTGCTGTCATTCAGCAATCCTGTGCGCTTTATATTTTCCCACTCGGCATTGCGTGAAGGCTGGGACAATCCGAACGTGTTTCAGATCTGCACGCTGAAGCACGGCGGCAATTCGCCCGTGCAGAAGCGGCAGGAAGTAGGCCGCGGCCTGCGCCTCTGCGTCAATCAGGACGGCGACCGCATGGATGAAGCCGCACTGGGCAGCCAAGTCTTACAAGTCAACCGGCTTACTGTCATTGCCTCAGACGGCTATAAAGACTTTGTTGAGGCTTTGCAGCGCGGCATTCGCGATGATCTTTACGAGCGGCCGGTCTCAGCTAAATACTTTATCGGCAAGACGATTGAGCTGGATGGCAGAGAGCTTACTGTCTCCGACGAACAGGGACACGATATTTACAGCTATCTTACCAATAATAACTATATTGACGGCAATTACGTCACCGACAAATACCGTTCAGACAAAGATAATAATGCTCTTGCGCCGCTGCCTTACAGCTGCACGGAAATTAGTGACGGCGTCCATGCTATGATTCAAAGCATATTTGACCCGCATGTTATAGACGGCATGATCACTAACGGCCATGATGCGAAGATCACTGACAATCCGCTGAACAAAAATTTTTACAAGCAGGAATTTCAGCGGCTATGGTCTATCATCAATCACCGGTACGCATACGCCGTGGAATTTGACAGCGATGAACTGATCCGCAAGGCCATCGCGCATATAGATAACAATATGTTCACGGCAAAGCTGCGGTATACCGTTACGGCCGGCCGGCAGGAAAATAATTTAAACGCTGATAATTTAAACGGCGGTACGGCATTCACTGCTGCAACGAGCCGGAGCTATACTCTTGACACTGCAGCAAGCAGCCAAGTTAGATATGACTTAGTCGGCAAGATCGCAGAAGGTGCTAAGCTCACCCGCCGCAGCGCTGCAAAAATTTTGGCCGGCATCCGACCTGATAAATTTGCTATGTTCCGCGATAATCCAGAGGAATTTATCGTAAAGGCAATACGCCTTATCAACGAGCAGAAGGCAACTATGATTGTAGAACATATCACATACAGCCGCACTGAAAATACTTATGAAAGTGCCGTATTCACCGCCGAGAAACGCAGCGATTTTTCTAAGGCATATAGATCTAAAAAGAATGTTCAAGATTACGTATTCGCCGACGGCTATGCTCATGACGGCAACAGCGTTGAGCGGCGCATGGCAGAAGCTATGGACATAGCAGAAGAAGTCTGCGTCTATGCTAAGCTGCCGAAAGGCTTTTCAATTCCAACGCCCGTAGGCAATTATTCGCCTGACTGGGCTATTGCATTCAACAAAGGCACTGTGAAGCATATATTCTTTATCGCCGAGACCAAGGGCACAATGGAGACGCTGAACCTCAAGCCTATCGAGCAGGCAAAAATTAAATGCGCCAAGAAATTATTCGCCGAACTCTCGGCGCTTGCTGTAAAAGAAGACGAAGAAGCGTACGTAGTTTATCACGATGTTGACAGCTATCAAAGTCTGCTCAATATTATGGACAGCCTGTAACTTTATAAATCAATATTTTTTAGCTATAAATTGCCGCACAAACAAAGGGCTCACTGCATCGCAGCAAGCCCTTTTTTAAATTTAAATTAAATTAAAATTTTTTAATTAAACTCTAACGCCACTCGGTCGTGAGCGACAAAATCGCCCAAGTGTTTTTGCCCTGCCACTTATGCGGTTTGGCCGTCGCTGTGAAAGTCGCAGGCCGCTCCGACTTCTTATTATAATTATAAATCTCGCCGGTCATAGTAACTATCTTGCCGTTTGCCGACGGCCTAACGTTCTTGACCTGCGCATAATACGTCGGGTCAGGCAGCTCCGGCTTCTCAAAGTGATATAACTTGTCAGTCTTGTCATAATAAATCGCCGGAGTTCTATTTAAATCGCTCTGCGCTTTAATCTCAATATCAAAATATTTTTTCACAGCGTTAACAACTGCGCTGCCCGGCACTGTCAAATCTCCGTACTCGCAGCTCTTATCGCGGCACTTTTTAATAGACTTCGGAGCGTTAATATAATTATGCATAATTCCAAAATATAATAACTCGCCGAAATTATCCGGGTTGCCTAAGTGCATGGCCGTGTCGTCGCCGTCCTCTTCCAAATCAAAATCGAACATGCCGGCCTCTGTGAAATTGCTGATAAAAATTCCCATGCGGTCAAGTTCCTTCTGACTCACAGCAGCAAGCGCTGCCCCGCTCAACGCTAACACTAAACCTACCGCTAACAAAAATTTTCTCATGATAAATAAACTTC
>JAFUXM010000070.1 GCA_017470785.1 Synergistaceae bacterium | reverse complement strand
GTCGGCGGCGGATCGTATCCTGAAAGGCCGTTAATAGGCTGGGGCGTAGCTGTGAGCTGTGATGCAAGCGTTAAACTCAGCGCGGGAAGTTTATTAAATTTAATGCGCGAGAGCAAGACGCCGATTATTTGCGGAGCTCACGATAATGCTTTAATAATTCATGTCAGGACTTTGCGCGATCATGATGCAGATTTAATAATAAACAGGCTTGAAGAAATTTTTAATTTTTAATTTAATAATAAATATGCGCGAGGAGATTTTTAATTAATTATGAGTGATATAAAAGATATAAAAGAAATTTCGTTAGTGTTAGGCACGGCCGGCCATATAGATCACGGCAAGACGACTTTAATAGCCGCGCTGTCTGGTATCGACCCGTCGAAACTTGATAGACTTTCGGAAGAGAAGAAGCGCGGGATAACTATAGAGCTTGGCTTCGCACCGTTAGAGCTTGATGATGGCCGAGTTGTGAGCGTGATAGACGTGCCGGGTCACGAGAAATTTATTCGGCAAATGGTCGCCGGAGCTTCTGGCATAGACGCGGCGTTGTTGGTAATCGCGGCGGACGAGAGCGTCATGCCTCAGACCCGCGAGCATTTAGCAATCATGGAATTATTAGGCGTTCATGACGGCTTAATAGCTTTAACTAAAATCGACAGGATAAAAGACGAGCCGGAATTATTAGAGCTTGCAATAGAAGATATAAAAGATTTTGTGCGCGGGACGTTTTTAGAGGGCAAGCCGGTTGTGCCGGTGTCAGGAGTGACGGGCGAGAATTTGGATTTGCTGCGCAGCGAGATTGCAAATTTAATTAATCGAGTTAAGCCGAGGCCAAGGAGCGGCGCGTTATTCTTGCCGGTTGACCGCGCGTTCCCGATCTCAGGCTTCGGAACTGTTATAACAGGGACGGCCTATCACGGCACTGTTAACGTCAGCGACGATATAGACGTATTGCCGTCCGGCTTGCGCGGCAAGATTAGGACGCTGCAAGTTCACGGAAATTCTGTCACTCAGGCTTACGCAGGGCAGCGTGTCGCGGCGAATTTATCAAATATTGCGGTCGATGATTTAAAGCGCGGAGACGTGATTTGTTCTCACGGAGTTTACGCGGTGACTTCATGCTTTGATGCTGTTATAAAATTATTAGATAATACAGAGCAGCCGTTAAAGCACTGGCAGCGCGTGCATGTCTGCATCGGAACGAGTGAAGTGTTAGCGCATGTTTCTTTATTAAATTTAAAGCAAGTAGCGAAAGGCCAGCAAGCTCCGGCGCAGTTGGTGTTGGAGGAGCCGATCGTGTGCGCGTATAATCAAAAATTTATTTTGAGATTTTACAGCCCGTTAATAACTATAGGCGGCGGCACTGTTATATATCCGTATTCGCGTAAGCCTCGGGGCATGAAGGCAAGATTAAAGACTTTAGGCCGCATTGAGGCTTTAAGAAACGCTGAGACTGTAAGCAAGAGACTTGAAAGTTTAGTTTTAGATTTAGGCGAGCTTGACGTTAAGACTGCTGCTGTTAATATTCAAGAAACTCAAAATAATTTAATTAATATAGCTGAAAAATTAGTCAAGCAAAATAAATTTATTGAGTTAAAGGGCGACATAAATATTTATATCTCGCACGAAAGATATAAAGAGCTGTGCGAAATTTTATTAAATGCTGTGAGAAAATATCACAAAGATTTTCCGGCTGAAGCTGGAATGCCGGTGAATAATGCGTTAAAGCTTGAGGAATTTGCGGACGCTAAAATTTTAAAGTCTTTAATAAATTTAATGGCCGAGAATAAATTAATTATAGCTGAAGAAAATAAACTGCGCACGCCTGAATTTAAAGCTCAGAGCTCGGGCGATTTTGAGAAACTTGCGAACGCGTTGAAAGATTTTTGCAATAGCCGCGAGTGGCAGCTCGCAACTCTCGACGAAGTGAGGGCAAATTTAAACTTGCAGGCTAAAGATTTTAATAATTTAATTCAGGCTCTTAAAAACTCTAAGAATATAGTAATACTTGACGGCAATTATATTTTCACGCGTGAGCTTGAGATTAAGACGCTTGAAATTTTAAGAAATATAAACGGCGAGCAGGGCGTGACGCTTGCCGCTGCAAGAGATGCGACGGGAACGAGCCGCAAATTTATTCTGCCGATACTTGAATATTTTGATTCTAAAGGCTTAACGCGCAGGGTCGGCGACGCGAGAATTATAAAATAAAATTAAGCCCGGGCTTTAAAATTAAATTTAAAAATAAAATTAAATCCCGAGGATTTTTAATTAATTATTTAAAATTATTTGCGTTCAAATAAATACATAACTCGCTTGGAATTTTTGACGCCCTCGCGCTTAATTAAATTAAAATATTTTCCAAAAATTTCTTCAAAACTTTCAAGATTATAATCAGGGAAAATATCGCGGCGCGTCGCTAATAAAATTTGAACTTGCGAATCTTCTTTCGGCACGAACTCTATAATTAAATTTTTGCTTAAACTCGCGAGCCATTCAGCAATCATGCCAAGCGGCAAATTATTTGAAATAGCTAAATGATGTATCACGGCCAAGGCCATTATGCAGTCCGGAGCACGCCTAATTCTTTCCCCCGCGCTCTCCCGCTCGTGATTTGCAAAGCCTATAGCAGGACTTGGATTAGTTAAATCCAAAATTAAAGGCAGCATCGCGTTATTTAATTTTTTAACGGCCTGATAATTCCGCTCGACTGCTACAGGGTCAATGTCAAACGCTACGACCTGCGAATTAAATTTTAACGCAATTTTCGAATAAGTTCCGTCGTTTGCTCCGAAGTCGTAAGTAATTTTAGGCTGAATTAAATTTAAAAATTCGCTGACGATACGCGCCTTGTCATCGCTTGCGTCCTGGCTGTAATTAGTATGAGCGTAGTAATCGCCCCATTCAGTCATAATATTTTTTAATTTTAAATTCTCGATGCCGCGAATTAAAGAATTAATTAAAGCTAAATGACTTTTGCGGGAAATTTTAATATTTAAATTTTTATTATTGTCGCAATGGCCGGCGGTCTCGTGCTTGGCGATGCTCTTCGCGTGAAGTTTAATATGCTGCCACGCGAAAAAATTAAATATATTTAAATTTAATAATTTATCGGCCAAGTCCAGAGGCACGCCGTCGATAAACAAGCTTAATAATTTATTAAGTCTTATATCTTTATTAGCCATTAATAAAAGCGGCGCGAGAAAGTGGCGGCAAAACTGCCCGTAAGCTCCCCAAGCCTCGCCCTCATGATAAAAGTCAAAGCTTAAGCTGTCGATTAAGACCGGTCGGCCGTTCTTAAACTGTATATTATACGCGCTTGCGTCCTTTAAAATTAAATCATGCGTTAAAGCCCGCCTGTGAATTTTGAGAGTTAATAACGCCGCGTCCTTTAACTCGCCGAACGACCATTCATAAGGATAAGACACAAACGGAATTTCTTCCGGCTGAATTAAAATATAGTCTTGATTACGCTCAAGCTCTTTGTGATTAATCAGCGCGTTAAATTTTATTAGCTCGTCATAAAGCCCTGAACTCATCAGCGCGTTATACTGCTCGAAATAAATTTTATTTACGCGTCTTAACAGCACGCCTTGCCCGTCTCGAAAGACTTGCCCTGCGGGATCGCGGAACGAGCTGAACTCGCGCGTTATATTATTAAAGCTCGTCATCGTTTAAATTTTTACTTTCAGTCTGCTTGTCTTTATTGCGCGAAAATAAATCTTTAAGCTTGGTCTTGGCGAATGCGAAATATCCTCCGCAGACCGCCGCTATTCCGATTAACGCCTGAATGATTAAGCTTCCGATGCCCGGATCAAAGTACATGATAAAATTCCTCCTGATTTAAACATTTAAAAATTTAAAATTAATTTAAAATTCTGCGTTAGGGCTTAAATACTCGTAATTATTCGCGCCGACAAAATTATTTACTAAATAGCGCGTGATATTTAACGGATTATTCAGCGCGTAATGCTCTTCGCCGGTCTTAAATTTATCCGGCACGCGAATTGCGCTCATCGTGCTGTTCCAAAGTTCTTTAGCCGTATTAGAATTAAATTTGTCGGGGAACGCGGCTTTAAATTCCGGCTCAAGGTTTGTGTGCATACCGTGATCTGACTGAATAATTATTATCGCATCTGGGTCTTGCTCTAAAATCATATCTATTACATTAATTAATACTTTGCCGCTCCAGATATGCTGACCTAAATAATTCTGCGGAATATTTTGATTAATTATTTCAGTACGTGAGCCATCCTCTTTATGATCATATCCGGCGTGAGGAGTTAAATCATGAATTATGGTTAATCTTGGCTCTGGATAATTGCCGTGCAAAATATCATACAGAGCATCTACGAAATATAAATTTTTATCGTCATTGTTCCATGGGTTAAGTAAAATTTGCCTGCGTTGATCTTCATCTATATTTGCTTTGTAATTTTCGCCGGAAAGTTTAAATCTGTTAAGCAAAAATTCTAAAATCATACGCGTGTAAGGATTATCAAAATTATAAGTCTCTAATAAAGAATTATTGTCAACGACGTCAAAAGTCAATATTTGTCCCTTGTTTATGCCCGTAAGCCAAAATTTGCCTGCGCTTATCGGATAATAAAAACTATACAGGCCTATGACGTTTACAGCATAATTTTTTGCTTTAAACGCGTATTGAAGTTCGCTGTTTACCCGTAAAATTTTCAGAACGTACTTATTCAGCATATCAATATTATCTGCTGCAGAAATCGCGCCGCGTATATAATTCTCGTATGAGAACGGATTCATTAAAACTGGGATAGCGCAGGTAGTGTGATGATGCGCCTCGAAATTCGCGCCTTTATTAATCTCAAAGCCGCGCTGTTTTAATTCGCTTAAAAATTTTTCTTGATTGTCATTAAAATATTTTGCTACTGCATCAAAATTTAACATCCCGTCGGGGTGTATCCAGTATATATTAGGCGAGCGTAATTTTTTATTAACGTTAAAATTTTTCTTGATGGGAATTTGTGAATTATT
>JAFUXM010000069.1 GCA_017470785.1 Synergistaceae bacterium | reverse complement strand
GTCTCGCTAAATCTAAGTGTCGTTAATAGTTTCATGCTTTATTCCTCCTGTTATTTTAATAACTCCATTAAGGCATCGCGGCCTTCTTCCGTGAAATAATAATTAGCGTCTTTCTGGTCGATATAGCCGTATTTAGAAGTAATTCCATTATGAACAGCGGCGATTTCAAGGTCGTATAAATCCATATTTAAGGCCTTTGCAATTTCAACCCCGCTGTAAAACTTGCTTGTGCGTATATCATAGCGGCCGGTCTTACGGATGGACGGCAGGACTTCCGACGTGACCCACTTCCTGAACTTCTTTGCTTCAGGCTTATTGCTCCGCATTATCAAAGCATAAAGGCCGGACTCGGAGATAACGTTCATATTGGGGTTTCCGCCCTTTGGGGAGGTTCCCTCAGAAATTCTTAGGGAACTCTTTTCTTTGTCATCAAGCGCCTTTAGAGCCTCTGACGGATTAGTGAGTTCTAAAATGTCGCAAACGTCTTTAGCCACGAACCATAATTCATTTTGATTTTTTATTGTTCTGACTGGCTTGCCTTTATACATTTTAGGGCGAGCGATAATCTGGTCTTTGCTCTTACGCAAGAAGTCTATTATATTATCGGCTCTGCTTTTGCTGGAAAGTTCGCATAACCTTACCGCGCCGTCGAAGTTATAGACAGTTGTTTTAATCAGGCCTCTGCGCCGGACGTTGACCGCTATATTATCTAAGCATAAACCTGCGAAGCTGCCTGCATAGCAACGATTTTGCAAATTCTCCACTGCTCTTTCGGGGTGTCTATAGCCTAATAAATGGCCGATTTGCTCCGCAGTAAGCCAGAATACATCCATGTCATTCTTGGCCTTGTAGAAGTCCACAGGCGTATTGTGATACATAAGTGTTGTTAATAATTTCATGATTTATTCCTCCCAAATTAATTCTGTCCAGCCGATTTTCATCAGCATTTCTTCAATTGATGTCGCTGCAGGATCGAAGCGCTGCACTTTTGACGGCATGACATACGAGCCTGTCTTGCGGATGGACGGAATGACTTCGTGCGTAATCCACCGCTTGAATTGTTTTGCCTCCGGCTTGTTGCTGCGGATTATGAGTGCGTAAAGGCCGGACTCGGAGATAATATTTAAGAATTGCGCTCCGCCTCTTTTTCTTGAATGACCGTCAGAAAATCTTAGGGCTATTTTTTCATCGTCATCAACGTCGGAAATTCCGACGGTCATTTTTTCATCGTCATGAAGCGAACTAATAGTTAGGGTCATTTTTTCATCGTCGTCAAGTGCACTTACGGCATCTCGTGAATTTGCAATGCCTAAAATATCGCACACGTCTTTAGCAACCCACCACGGCTCGTCGTCTCGCATGATTATTCTTACTGTCTGTTCGTTAAAATCGAGTACCTGCAATGCGTTAGTCATAATTAACCTCTCCTTTTATTAACTGCGTCTAAAATTCTTTCGCGGCCAAGCTCTGTAAAATACCAAATATCGTTATGATAAAAGCCGTTCTCGTTCGGCGCTTTGTCCAGCAGGAAATTTACCGCCGCGCATTTCATTAACGTCTTTGACGTAATCTTCAGCTTCTCGGCCAAGTAGTGGGCGGGATATATCAATGCGGGCTGCATTATATAGCCTAACAGCTTAGCGATTTTCTCAAGTATTTTTATCTTGTCGAACTCGCTGAAATTAAACTTAGGATTTTCAAGCAGCTGCTTTAAGAGTTTAGCGGCCTCTATGTCGTTTGCTTGAGCTTGTATTTTTAACCGTTGCTCAGCGACGCTTAATAGCTCACCGTCTGACTTTGCACTGTAGCAGCCTGTTTTGCGTATCTCGTCGGCTATATCCCATAAGAAGTCCATAACTGCGTCGGCCTTCGGTTGATTAGAATATCTGCATATCTCTAATAAGCCTTTGAAATTATAGATAACTACCTCTCGCTCTACCTCGCGGCCGCCTTCAACATGGTTCAATTTGAACGGGGTTGAAAATTTATCCAAGCGCTCAGTGTGACGGCTATGGATAAAGCGTATTGCGTCAGCGGGGTTCTCGTATTCTAAAAGCTGCCCTATTTGCTCGCGCGTACCCCAGAAGTCGCCGGTGTCAAATTCGTTTTGGTAGCACTCAAAGTCTACGCCGTTAAAGTTTTTTACGATTGATAACTGCATTATTAAATACCTCCTTAAGTTTTAAAAACAAGAAATCAAGTCTATAGTCATTAAAAATTTCCGCCCAAAGATTTACGTAACGCATATTTTTATTTATAAAAGCCTTTTGCTGACGCGGCGGTATATGCTTGCGGTTGCATTTAAAAAATCTGCAAATTAGCGGCCGCACTTCGTATATCTTGCAGCGTTTATTACTGTCTAAAAACGGACAATACGCGTCTAATTCTGTTCCTGTGCCGTGATAACAAGGTTGTATATTATTGGCTTTTACATATTCTTTTATTGTCGAAACGTCCTGTTCAGTTAATGGCAGGAACGTGCTGCAGCATTCACCGCATTTTGAACATTCGCCATTATTCGTACGGTCTTCATAGGGGCAAGTTGGACTGGTCATGCCTTTTGCCTGATCGTAATAGAAGTCGCTGACAGAAGCTTTGCTCATAATATCTATCCCCTTATCTCTGCAATCATCTTTGCAGCCTCACGTTTAGTTAAATTCGCTGTATCGAACCCGTGCATACGCAAAAAATATTTTTGCTTTTGCGTAGCAGGCTCTTGGATACTGTACTTACGCGCTAAAATTTGACTTGCTTCGAGTTTAGTCAAGGCGTTTACATCAAGCGCCGGAAATAATCTCTTCACGCTGTCCTTTTGCTTGTCTGTTGCGGGCGCGTCGCCCCATCTCTTGACTAAATCTAAATCCCATAACGCTTTTTTATCTGAATAATCTTCTTTCAAGATCTCATAGATTAAGTCAAAAACTCTCTGAGCGGGCAATAATGCGCCGTCGTACTCGATGCGGCCAAGACAGTCCTCCGGCGGCAGCTGTATATCCAAGACGGTCAAAGTCCCGTCAGGATGCTTGAAGTAATTTACGCCGTGAAGATTGTAATTACTGTTCCGCGCCCATAAATCGACGTATTCGACATTTCTAATCCAAGCCTCAGGGCAGTCCGACAGCTGCGTTACTATATCAGGCAGGTCAAATAAATCGCCCTGTACCTTATATAAATTACGCGGCGGCACTTCACTTATATCGAGGCCGATTAAGGACGGCGCTGTGCAAAAGTCAAGCTTCTTGCTTACTCCGACGCAGTCTATAATTAATGCGTGGTCTTTTCCAGGGTATAAGCGGGTTGCCCTACCGGCCATTTGACAATTACCTAAAATACTTACCTTGCCATTGCGCCGCGTTACTAATGTCCCCATATCGTTTTGTACACACCAACAATATTCATTAGAATGCGCCTCTTTTATCCAATGTACATGTTCTTTTGTATGTATACTGCTAACAGAAATAAAATCTTGATGCTTTATATGAACCATCCACATATTTTGCAGCCCGGGACGTTTTATTTCAGAAACACTGGCTCTATATCCACGTAGAATCGCCATAATTTGCAAGCGTTCTATAAATGTTTTATTTCCCTTACCAATATGTTTTGTCTTTGGCCAGCAGTTTTTATGTCCGTCTGCGTGCCAAATAGCCGTTAACATTATTTCAAACTGCTTTTCAGTCATATCAAATAACAGTGGGCTTAAATCTTTTGATATATATGGCTCAAGTCTTGCCCAGCCTGATAAATGTTTATCGCGCCCTCTGGGAATACCACGTGAAATTGTCCATGTTATATTATTGCCATTTTGTTTCCATTTTACTCCGGTGCGTTTATTGATATGTTTGCCATATTTAAAACCGCAATCAATTATACATTGTTCAATTTCCTTGCAATATTCGATATGATGCGAGCTTTGAGAAATAATAATTTGATTAGTATATTTATTTATAGAGCCGTCGGTCATTACCCAGCCAATAAAGGTTAATTCGGCATCAGTTAAGGGAACGCCTTGAAAATCCATATGTCCCGCTACTGGAATATGATGAGTGCATCCCCTTTCTATTAACTGTTTAGCTTCTATAAAATCATAACCATGGAATTTACGTCCTTTTATAGCAGCAAGCATGCGATGATGATTAGTAACGCGAATATCTGATAATTGTCCTTTTAATGAACAAAAATATTCATCCTCTTCAAGTAAGCGACGAATTTTGGCTATTGCTGGAGAAAACATAATCTTACCAGTCTTTATATCATAAGCAG
Organism: Synergistaceae bacterium; assembly: GCA_017470785.1. Taxonomy (GTDB): domain Bacteria; phylum Synergistota; class Synergistia; order Synergistales; family Aminobacteriaceae; genus JAFUXM01. The sequence goes on along the minus strand of JAFUXM010000069.1, from coordinate 1,264 downwards.
CTACTTGCTCGCCAACTTCAATATCTTTTTTCCAGCCATTAATCGTTAAAATTTCTGTTTTTTCATCAAGACAATACAGACTTGCGTTCTTAGTCGGTCTCGCCATGATAATAGTATTGATATTAGGAATATCCGTTCCCTCTGTGAACACCATGCAATTAGTCAAGCACGGGATTTTACCGCTTTGAAAATCCTGCACTGTCTGTGTTCGCTCTTCGCCGCCTCGCACAGCAACCGCATCGGGTATTAACGCTGCTAAGTTTTCCGCATGACTTACGGATGCGCAGAATATCAAGCACGGCGGCTTAGCATATAATTTATACGCCTCGGCTACTGCTTTATTTGCCTTTTCTATATTCACAGCCTCATCTAATTCATTCGCTGCATAATCTCCGAGCCGCATAGCCACGCGGCTTATATCATAGCCAATATCAACCCGCAGACATTTTATATTGCTCAAATAGCCATTTTTTATACCCCACTTTAAATCACGTTGGAATATAATATCCTGATAAATCTCTTGAAGTCCGACACCGTCGTTGCGATTAGGCGTTGCAGTAAATCCTAAATGCAAGCGCGGCTTGAAATAATCATAGATTTTGCGGTACGTCGGCGCGACGCAGTGATGAGCCTCATCAGTAACCAGCACATCAAAATCATCGGGCTTGAATTTATCCAGCCGCCTTACAAGTGACTGCACTGACGCGCTCACAACTTCCTCACCATTACTTGTCTCGCCTGCTTGCTCAACGCCGAATGAGCAATCAAAATATTTCGCAGGCTGATGCACTAATTCATCTCTATGCGAGAGTATAAGCATACGGCCTTTGCGGGGAATTTGCGAGAAAGTTACAGTCTTGCCTAATCCAACTGCCATTTGTATCAAGTAAGCGCCCGCGTCCGGTATGGACGCGAGTGCTTCTTGCTGATACGGCCTTAATTCAATATTAGAACGGGACATCGCTCGGGTTATTGTCATCAAAGCTCATCATATCGGCGTTGATATTTCCGACCGGCTTTTCCTGCCACATCGGCAAACTGTCTTGTTTATCCCGCTTAATAAAGAACGATACCTTAGCCTGCATTTTGTCGTTATACAGCTCTTGTTTTATCTCAGCAGCGCCTACCTTGCCTTCCCAGTGCGACAGATTAAAATCGCCTTTCATAATCGCGAAGCTGTCGAATATATCACCGAGGTTCTTGTTCGTGCTCTATTTATTGTCGGGGTCGAGTACCACATAATGCCATACGCTGCCTGCTTGTC
>JAFUXM010000068.1 GCA_017470785.1 Synergistaceae bacterium | reverse complement strand
TGGATAAATTATATGTCCAGACTGCTTTCGCTGATCAGGGACCGATGATGAAGCGTTTCCGTCCTGTGTCTATGGGACGCGCCCATCCGTATGTACACCGTACGTCCCATGTTACGGTCTGCGTATCGGAACGTTAGGAGGTTTTTGTTTTGGGACAGAAAGTTCATCCCGTAGGCTACAGGCTCGGCGTTACGACTGAGTGGCAGTCCAAGTGGTATGCTGGCCGCAAGGATTATGCTAAAAAACTTCATGAAGATTTAAAGCTTCGTGAATATATAATGAAGAAGTGGGACGGCGCTGGAATTTCCAGAATAGAGATCGAGCGCGTCGGCAATGTGATTAGATTTACGATTTGGACGGCGCGGCCCGGCGTAGTGATAGGCCGCAACGGCGCTGAAATTCAGGCTATAAAAGACGAGTTAGGCGCGATGACCGGAGCTAAGATCATGGTGAACGTCCATGAGATTAAAAATCCGGATGTCGAGGCGCAGCTTGTAGCTGAGGGCATCGCAGCTTCGCTTGAGAGACGCGTGTCGTTCAGACGTGCCATGAAGCAGGCCATATTCAGAGCTACTAAGGCCGGAGTGCTGGGTATTAAGGCTCAGGTTGCAGGCCGTTTAGGCGGCGCTGAAATTGCCAGAACCGAATGGTACAACGAAGGCCGGCTACCTTTATCGACTATTAAGGCAGACATAGATTACGGCTTTGCCGAGGCTACGACTATGTACGGAGTTATCGGCTGCAAGATATGGATTTACAGAGACAGAGACAATGAGCGCCCAATGACGATGCGCAGCTCACGCCGTGAACGCGGCGGCGACCGTGATCGTGAAAAGGCGGACAGGGCAAGGGGGTAATTTGCAATGCTTATGCCAAGCAGGGTTAAATACAGGAAATCCCATAGGTCCCCGCTCCGCGGAATTTCTAAGGGCGGCACGACAGTAGCATTCGGCGACTGGGGGATTCAGGCTCTTGAGAACGTATGGCTCACAGCCCGGCAGATCGAGGCCGCGCGCGTTGCGATCTCAAGAAAGATGAAGAAGGGCGGTAAGATCTGGATTAGAGTTTTCCCGGACAGGCCTTATACTAAGAAGCCCCTTGAGACCCGTATGGGTAAAGGAAAGGGTGCGCCTGAGTTCTGGGTTGCCGCTGTTAAGAGAGGCCGCGTGCTTTTCGAGTTCGCAGGAATTACGCCTGACTTAGCCGAAGAGGCCTTTAGAACGGCGTCGCACAAGCTGCCCGTTAAAGTACGCATGGTGTCAAGGGAAGGTTTGGGTGGTGAAAACTAATGGATGCGAAAGAGCTTCGAGAACTTTCTGTTGAGGAACTGCAGGATAGATATCGTCAGTATAAGGAAGAACTCTTTAACCTTCGTTTCCAGAACGCGGTCGGACAGCTCAAGAACACGAGCCGTATACGCGAAGTCCGCAAGATAATAGCCAGAGTGCTGACAGTAGCCGGCGAGAAGCGCCGTGCTTTGGAGTCCGCCGCCGAGTAGCGCTTAGGAGGTTTATTTAGTTATGGAAGAGGCAGTAGTTGTCCACCGTAAGATGCGCGTGGGCACTGTAGTAAGCAATAAAATGGACAAGACCGTAATCGTCAAGGTCTCCCGTTTAGCCGAGCATCCGTTGTACGGCAAGCGTATTAAGCGCGCTAAGAAATACGTTGCGCATGACGCTGAAAATACTTGCAGGATCGGCGACGAGGTGCGTATCCGTGAGACGCGGCCTTTAAGCAAGACGAAGCGCTGGGAACTGGTAGAGATAGTAAGACGCGCTCCTGTCTTTGATACGCCCGGGGAGGAGTAACAGATGATTCAGCTGACAACTGTATTAAACGTGGCTGACAACTCCGGAGCCAGAAAGTTATTTTGCATTCAGGTCATGGGAGGCAGCAAGCGCAAGTACGGCACTATAGGCGATGTTATAGTTGCATCAGTGCGCGAGGCTATTCCCAATAGCAATATAGCTAAAGGCTCGGTTGTGAAGGCCGTGATAGTGAGAACTAAAAAAGAAGTTAGAAGGCGCGACGGCTCTTACGTCAGATTTGATGACAACGCGGCGGTTATTATAGATGCCAACGGCGAGCCCAAAGGCACGCGTATATTCGGGCCGGTCGGCAGAGAGCTGAGAGCTAAGAAATACATGCGCATTTTGTCGCTTGCGCCCGAAGTAATTTAGGGAGGCTGATATTATTATGTCTGTGAGACTTAAGAGAAACGACAGAGTTCGTGTAATATCAGGCAAGGACAAGGGCAAAGAGGGCAAGATTTTACGCAGGATTCCCGAGCGCGGCTTAATAGTAGTCGAGGGCATTAACATGGTGTCGAGACACTTAAAGCCGACGCAGAAGAATCCCCAAGGCGGCATTAATAAGCAAGAGGCGCCGATTTACGAGTGCAAGGCAATGCTTGTATGCCCTCAGTGCGGAGCTGCTACGAGAGTGGCCGCGTCGTTCTTAGAGAACGGCAAGAAAGTCCGCGTCTGCAAAAAATGCGGCGAAATTATTGATAAAGATAAGGCATAGCTTTTAAGTAGGGAGGATAAGTAAATTAAAATGATTCCGCGCATGTTGGAAAAATATAAAAAAGAGATTGCGCCCGCCCTGCTTAAGGAATTTGGCTATAAGAACGTCATGCAGATTCCTAAAGTTGAGAAAGTAGTCGTGAATATCGGCGTAGGCGATGCCAAGCTTGATATAAAGTTCATGGATGCCGCTATAGCTGAATTAAGAGCGATTACAGGTCAGCAGCCTTTATTAAAGCGTGCTAAAAAATCTATTGCAGGCTTTAAAGTTCGTCAGGGAATGCCTGTTGCGTGCTGCGTGACTTTACGCGGCGCTAAGATGTGGGAATTTCTGGACAGGCTTATATCGCTGGCTTTGCCGGGCATAAAGGACTTTCAGGGCGTATCGCGCAAGGGCTTTGACGGCCGCGGCAATTATAATTTAGGTCTGCGTGAGCAGTTAATTTTCCCTGAGATAAGTTATGACAAAGTCATAAGATCAAGGGGCATGAATATAGCTATTGTAACGACTGCTCAGAATGACGAAGAGGCGTGTGCGCTTCTTAAGGGCATGGGAATGCCGTTTAGCAATCGTTAAGGCAGGGGGTTATTGAGAGATGGCAAGAAAAGCAATGAAGTACAAGGCGAAGTTACCCCCGAAATTTGAGGCGCGGCATTATAATCGCTGCCCTCTGTGCGGCAGGATACATGGATATATGCGCATGTTCGATATGTGCCGCTGCTGCTTCCGCAAGCTGGCCCGCGAGGGAAGAATCCCCGGGGTTGTAAAATCAAGCTGGTAGCGAGATTCTGGGAGGCAATGGAGAAGAATGTACGTAAATGATCCTATCGCGGATATGCTCACGAGAGTGCGCAACGCGAACATGATTTACAGTGAGAGCGTCGATATTCCGACAAGCAAGATGAAGCTGGCTATAGCCCGGATTTTAAAAGACGAGGGCTATATAAAGAATTTTAAGATGGTGACAGATCCTAAAAAATCTTACGCCTCGATACGCATTTATTTGTCGTACGGAGCTGAGCGTGAGAGAGTAATTCAGGGTTTGCGCCGTATCAGCAAGCCCGGGCGCAGAATTTATGTCGGCAAAGATAAACTGCCGGTCGTAATGGGCGGCCTTGGTCTTGCTATCCTTTCGACTTCACAAGGCTTGAAGACGGGCGCGGAGGCATCTAAACTCGGCCTCGGCGGCGAAGTTTTATGCTATGTATGGTGATGGACGAGGGGAGGCTTAATAAATAGATGTCTCGTATCGGACGCAAGGCAGTTGATATTATAAAGGGCGTTAGCGTAACGCTTAAAGATGAGAAAATTTTTGTAAAGGGGCCCAAGGGCGAGTTAAATACGCCTTTAATGCCGGGTATTACTGTTGATATTAACGAGTCAGAGGGCAAAGTTCACGTGTCGCGGGCAAATGACGAGAAGCAGATGCGCGCATGGCACGGAATGACGCGGGCTTTGATCTCTAATATGATAACCGGCGTATCGCAGGGTTTCCAGAAGACTATGGAAATAGTCGGAGTAGGCTGGAGGGCGCAGCTGCAGGGCAAGAAGCTTGTATTGAATTTAGGCTACTCGCATCCTGTTGAGTTCACGCCGCCTGCGGGAATTGAAATAGTAGTTGAAAATCCCATTAAGTTTATAGTTAAGGGCATTGATAAAGAGCTGGTTGGACAGACCTGCGCGTTAATCCGCCAGTATCGTCCGCCGGAGCCTTATCACGGCAAGGGAATACGCTTTGAGAACGAGCATATTATCCGTAAGGCCGGCAAGACGGGCGCGAAATAATCAGGGGG
>JAFUXM010000067.1 GCA_017470785.1 Synergistaceae bacterium | reverse complement strand
TCATGGAACGCGAGCGCATGGACTTTCATCAAGCCTTGGAGTTCTTAGCTCAGCGCGCCGGCGTCGAGCTTAAGCTTAACATTAATAATAATATTAAATCTAATAAATCTAACAACAAGGCGAGCCTATATGACATCATGAGCTTAGCATCGCGTTATTTTGAAAATAATTTAAAATCTGACGGCACGGCGCAGGCGTATTTAGCGCGGCGGAATTTAAATTTAAATCAAGCCGCGAAATTTAATTTAGGCTGGGCGCCCAGAGCATGGGACGGGCTGTTAAAATTTTTGAGTTCACGCGGCGTGAGCGAAGCGCAGGCGTTAAGCGCAGGCTTAATTATTGCCAGTGAGCGCGGCGGATTTTACGACAGGTTCAGAGGCCGGATTATGTTTCCGGTCAAAGATATTTCTGGCCGGGTAATAGCATTCGGCGGAAGACTTGTCGACGGCGAGGGCGCAAAATATATTAACAGTCCCGAGGGCGAAATCTACAGCAAGCGCAGCAATTTATATTTAATAGATCAAGCTAAAAATTTTATGAAAACCTGCGGCCGGGCGATCTTAGTTGAAGGCTACATGGACGCGCTGAGACTGCACTTAAACGGCTTTAATGAGACTGTCGCATCGCTTGGAACTTCACTGACTGAAGAGCAGGCGAGATTGATTAAACGTTTTTGCGATACATGCTATATCTGCTATGACAGCGACGAGGCCGGCCAAGAGGCTGCGCTGCGCGGAATGTATATATTGCAGTCGTGCGGGCTTGACGTGCGCGTAGTAAAGATTGCTGTAGGCAAAGACCCTGATGAATTGCTTTCAAGTCCTGACGGTGTGAACTTATTTAATCAGGCTTTAAGCAATGCCCAGCCGTTAGTGCTGCATCACTTAGCTGCAATTAAAAAATATTTAAACGATGCTAATAAACGCCGGTTCGGAGTTGAAAGTTTGTTGAACGGCCTCGCCCAGCTTGAGCCGATCGATATAGCGCCGTATCTTTATAATCTCACCGGCGCATTGAATTTAAATCCTGAAAATTTATGGCATGAGATTAAAACCCGCAAGCGCAAGCGTCATACTCCAGAGCCGCAAAATTTAAATAGTTTAAATAATGATAATAATAATTTAAATAATTTTAATGAGCTTGAGTGCGCATTGCTTGCACTGCTGTGGCATAGTCAGGAGCTGCGGCGCAGTATCATAGATGAGAATATAAATATAATAGATGAGAATATGGATTTAAATAAATTGCTTGAGCTGATTGACCCTGAGCATGAGGACATTGCGGACATGCTTGCGGCGATTTTAACAGAAGGGCCGGATATTTTAGAGGAGCGGTGGCTGAGCTTGAACGAGACGCATTATTTATCGCTTATATCGCGCGGCGACGAGTTTTTACGTAATATACCTAACTCAATTTCAGATATTAAAGCTAAATTCGATGCTATATGCTCTGTCCTGAAAGCCCGCAAACTCACAAAGCGCTTCAACGAATTAAAATTGAAATTAAACAGCGGCAGCGCTACTCCTGATGAACTGATGGAGTACTGCGCCGCCGCCGCAAAAATTAAATCTTAAATCTCTTAACTTTCAAATTTATTTTTTAATTTTAGCAATCATTAATAATGCAGCAAGCCCTAACAATCCAAAGCCTGCGCTGCAGCCGGAGCTGCCGCCGCCTGAGCCCTTAGTTGAAGCTAATTTTATATCGCCCAAGTTGCCCCATGTGCCGGCCATAGCGGCTTGCTTGAAGCTCTGATCGGCAAGCTGGCCGCTCGAGGCGCTTGCCTGAGATGAAACTGCAATGCCTGTTGTATTTACTGAGCTTATGCTTGAGATCGCGTCGAGCGTTGCGAACGCGATTGTGTAAGTGCCGGATGGGAAAGTGACGCGCTTTGACGTATCAGCCGGATTGTAGAGCTTTGACGTATTGATAACTAAGTTCCGGCTGCTGTCGCCTGCCTTGCCCGAGTGCAGTATTGCCGCATAATACGGATCTCTGACAGTTTTTGTTGTGACCGGGTCAAAAGCCAGCAGCACGATCGAGCCGTAGGGCAGTGCCTTGTCTAACTGCGCCGTAATATTCTTAGCCTTTTTGCTCGAATTTACGACCGAACTTGTATCCTGATCCTGCGCTATCAAAACGTCTAATACATCTTCATAGACGCTGCGCACCGAGCGCACAACTGAACCTTTGGGCAGCTTCGAGTAGTTGCCTTTTTTGTCAGCGGTCACTGTCACACCGCCGTTGATGCTTTCTAAGTCAGTATAATAATCATCGTCATCATAATACGAGTAATCGTCATCGCTTGAGCCGGTATCTGAGTCTGCGTCATTATCGCCTGAGTCAACATCAGTATCCGTGTCAGTGTCTGTGCCTGTGTCAGTATCTGTATCGGCTTCTTCAAGCTCATATTCAGTGCCGGCGACATAGAGGCTTGCGCCGTTAGATGCGTTGACCGTGCCGTTATTTGTAAGCGACGTCACATACGTGTCGTCTGTTACGGTCCAGGTTGAGCCTGCTTCGACTGTGACTACGGCTGATTTAGCAGCTTGATTTGTAATTGCGCCGGTGAAAGTCGAGCCGTCCTTTAAATTAAGCGTGAGGCTCGAGCTTCTGTCAACGTATATATCACCCTTGATAGTCTGGCCGCTGGCGTTAAGCGTGACGTTGCCGCCGTTGCTGCCGCTTGTGCCCCAGTTCTGAGCTGCTGCCCTTAAGAAATAGCCGTTGTTCGCCGTATCGTTATTCGTAATCGCAACGCCGGTTAAATTAATTATTGCGTTAGTATTAGTAATTAAGAACACGTCGCCGTTTGCGTTAGTCAAGCTGCCTTTGGACATCGTGAACGTTGAAGTTCCGGTGCTTGAGTCGCCGGACATTGACTGATATAAAAATACGCCGGAGTAAGTCGTATCTTGGCCGTTGTGCGTAGTGTTGTTGGCATTGACTGTGCAGTTATTAAGCGTCACGGTGTTCTTGCCCTCGATCACTACTGCCTGAGCTACGCCTGACTTCAAAATTGCGTTGGTCGCTGTGATGTCAGCCGTTGAGTAAATCGCCGGTGAGCCTTGACCGTTAGCTGTGTACGTGCCGCCGTTGACTGTGATAGTGCCGCCGCCCCGGCTGTCGGAACGTATAGCAGCAGATGAACCGGCCTGTGTCGTGACAGTGAGATTAGTTGCGTTTAAGATGCCGCCGCCAGTCACCATGATGCCGCCGGAGTTTTGCTTTGAAGTATTAATAGTCGAGTTCAAGATATTAATAGTCGTGTTATCAGTGCTGCCGCTCTGGGTTGCATAGCCGCCGTATGAGAATACGCCCGCGCTGTACGTAGCATTAGTAGTTATAGTCGCGTTAGATATAGTCAGGTTCGACTGATTGCTCGCGAATACTGCCGCGTTGCCGCCGTACCAATCATAATATTCTGAGCCTGAGCTCGACCCCGATGCGTCGCCGGTCTTCATGACTGTAATATCAGCATGGCTCTGCGCCGTGCCGTCGATTAGCTCAAGCGCGTGCTCCATTGATTGCGTCGACGTGTAGCTTGTCGTCACTGCAAAAGCCGCCGCTGCAAAAAGCAATATTAAGCTTAATGCTGCATAAAATTTTTTAATAAACACGATACTCAATGGGAATACATATCCGTATCCCCTCAACCTCCTATCTTATTTAAAATTATTTTAAATTAATTTAATTAATTATAATATATTTTTAATTTTGCGAAGCCCGAGCACTTAAATATTGTAGAACGCGACCAGCCGCTAAGAAGCTGCTTAACAAGTAAACTAAAGCTGCAAGCCGTCCGACACAATCGAAGCTGTGGGAGCAATCCTGCGGCTCTTTTTTATGCATCTGTCGAGATACAGCATACCAGCGCTCTTGCGGCAGCATCAGCTATTGCGTATCACGCCGTGATTCAAGCAGCCTAAATTAAAAAACCCCTGCGGTCTGGCTGCAGGGTGAAGCGCCTCACGTCTGGCCGCAAGCATATGCCCATGCTTGCTATAAAACCCAGCCGTTTCAAGGTCCAATGTATATAAATTTAAAAACCCCTGCGGTCTGGGGAACCGCAGGGGTTTAGGTCCGATGTATAGCTACATCTCATTCACGAGGACCCTCAAAGTTAGTTAGTGATAATAATTAATTAATATATCTATTACTTGCGGATCTTGCAGGCTGCTAATGCAACTGCTGCAAGGGCGATTAAGCCGAAGCCTGCGTCGCAGCCTGAGCTGCCGCCGCCATGACGGCTGGTGCTGTTGTTATCGTCATCATCGTCATCGCCGCTGGTCGTGTCAATCGCCGTAGCATTGCCCTTAGTATCCTGAGCCTGTAACGGCACTGTGCCGTCGGTCTTCATTGCGAATGCTGTACCGTCTGCTGCTACGAATACCACTCTGTTGACAGTGCTCGTGTCGCCGCTGGTCTCACCGGCGCTGTCAGTCGCTGCTACTGTGTTGTCACCGGCTTCAACCGTCATGTAGTTGGTCGTGTTTGCCGGGTCTTTCAACAGCTTGAACAGGATAGCAAGAATTCTCTCAAATCCTGCGCGTCTGCGAGGCATGTAGCCAAATCCGACATGGTTTCTGCCGCTGCTGTGGCGGGTAATTACAAAGAACGGCGTGTTCTCAGCCGGAAGCGTTACGCCTGCCGGAACTTCCATACCGATTGCCTTGTAGCCGTCAGTTGCGTTACCGACTTCATCCTCTTCGATGCCTAATGCGCCGGCTACGTCCTCAGTGCTGGCCTGCTCGGCTTCAGTTGCGCTGTTGAGCAAGCTGCTGATTGCCGTGGCTGCTGCTGAACCGGTGAACGCGTTCTCGATGGTCTGGCCGTCTGATGCAACTGTGTTGCCGCTTGCGTCAGTCTCAGTCTAGGCATCCTCAGGAGTGGCCGGTGTTGTGGCCTCACATTC
>JAFUXM010000066.1 GCA_017470785.1 Synergistaceae bacterium | reverse complement strand
ATTATTAAATTTAAATTAATTAATCAGCAGCGGCGCCGGCCATATTTTTATCATGAGGCTTGCCGTACACGAGTTCACGGCCGCAGTGCGACACTACCAGAACAGCCAGCGTCATTAACGCAAGCGCAATGATAAGCTGCAAGCCGTCGACCATGAATACAAAATTATTATTTACAAGCTTCATAATAATATTATAAACACTTATTAACAGCGCGGACATCGTGACGATAAACATAAACGTCATCGGCACGTATAACATCCAGCCCTTGCGCCCCGTCATCTTTAAAAATACGCTTAACGACACTAAGACCAATGCCGCAAGCAGCTGATTAGCTGCGCCGAATAAAGGCCAGATGCTCGCGTAGCCTGCAAGGCACAGCGCATAAGCTAACACAAGCGTCAACGCAGTTGCAATATAATTATTAGAAAGTACTTTGCCTAACGCGCTCATCTCTTGACCTTCGGACGGTACAAATAATTCCTGCAGCGACATGCGGCCGATACGCGCGACTGAGTCTATAGTCGTCATGGCAAGCGCCGACACGCACATCGTCATTATCGCAACTGAAATATTTTGCGGCAGCCCGAACATGTTAAAGAATCCGCCGACTGTGCCTGCAAAAATCTGGAACGGCGTACCGGAAAGTTTAGCAGCCGAGCAGGCAATGATTAACGATACAACGCCAAGCATTACTTCGACTAACATAGCGCCGTAACCGACCGTCAGCATGTCGCGCTCGTTCGATATAGACTTAGATGATGTGCCTGATGAGACTAAACTATGAAAGCCCGATATAGCTCCGCAAGCAATCGTAATAAATAAAATCGGGAACAGCGGCTGATTATTCACGCTGAAGTTCACAAAGGCCGGCGCCTCGATAACAGGATTAGTGATGACCACGCCGAGTACTCCGCCTGCTATCATTCCCAATAATAAAAATGAGCTGAGATAGTCGCGCGGCTGCATCAACAGCCACATCGGCAGCACCGACGCGATAAAGCAATATGCAAAGACTACATAACGCCATTGCGCAGCGCTTAAATAAATAGGCATCGCAATTCCGCCCGCAAGCATCGCAATGATTAATATCACAGCTATAAATAATTTCTTGCCCTCGCTGGGGTTTGCCCTGCGTATAAAAAATCCAAAGGCCATCGCGATAAATATATAAATCATAGAGATAGACGCAGCGGCTGCGCCCGGGGTGTTCTGCGCACCGTCTTTATTAAACCCGTTAAAAGTATTTGCAATTATATCTGCAAAGGCAGCGATGACTAACAGCGTGAACAGCCAGCTGAATAATAAAAATAAGCGCCGTCCCGTCCTGCCTACATATCTTTCAATTAATAAGCCCATGGACTTGCCGTCGTTCTTGACGCTGGCGTAAAGAGCCGTGAAGTCCTGCACTGCTCCGAAAAATACGCCGCCGATTAACAGCCATAAAAAAGCTGGAACCCATCCGAACATCGCTGCTATAATCGGGCCGGTTACAGGTCCCGCTCCGGTAATAGACGTAAACTGATGCGCAAACACCGTGAAGCGCGACGCCGGCGCAAAGTCCTGCCCGTCCTCAAATCTATACGCCGGCGTCCTCGCAGTCTCATCAATTCCCCACGTCTTGACCAGCCACCGGCCATATAATAAATACGCCGCGATTAACACAATCAACGAGATAACTACAAGTGTCAATCCATTCATGCTACACAAAAACCTTCTTTCAAAAATATTTTAAATTTTTAAAATATTTTAAATTAAAGGCTTATTATACTTTATTTAATTTCATTTTTAAAATTTTTATGAAATTTTTTATACTGAAATTTAAGATGCCTTACTCCATTGCGCAGCATCAACGCACAAGCCCGCGCCTCGTTATTATCGCGTGTTATAATGAAAATAAATTTAAATTAAATTTTAATCTGAAAGGCGGAGAATAAAATGGCAAGCGCTGATATGGAAAATGTCTTCATTCGTAAAGATGTATTCGATGCGCGTATGGATCGGATGGAGATGCTGCTTGAGAAAAATTTAACTGAGGTTAGAGCCGAGAACGAAAAGTTTCGCTCGGAGATGCGAGCCGAGAACGAGAAATTTCGCTCGGAAATGAAAGCCGAGAACGAGAAATTTCGCTCGGATATGAAAACCGAGAACGAAAAGTTTCGCTCGGAGATGAGAGCCGAGAACGAAAAATTTCGCTCGGAAATCATAGGCGGGAACGAGAAGTTTCATACGGAAATCAGAGCCGAGATCAAAGTTCTCGATGAGCGCATTAACAGTGTCGGTGCCAAGGTGGACAGTATGCAGACAACAATATCCTTGGGCTTCGCATTCCTGACAATCATTATCGCACTGGTAACGTTTGCTCCGTCATTGTTAGATTTTAGAAAGAAACTGCGCAAGCCTTCAGTCGCATCAGTCTCAATTGATGAAATTCAAGAGATGATTAACTCATCCATAGCAAAGGCAATGGGAATGAAACAGAATTAATAAATATTAAATAAAAAATAAATCTCCCGGGCAAATATTTATAACCCGGGAGATTAAATTTAATTTAAATAAAATTTAATTTGCTTTGCCGAAAGTCCTGCTTGCGATAATTAAAGTTGCTATCATTAAGGCAATGGCGATAGGCAGCGCGATAAACGCGTTGGGAATAAATCCTGCTATTATATAAGCTACGAAGCTCACGCACGCGACTGTAATTGCATAAGGCAGCTGCGTTGATACGTGAGTGACGTGATCGCACTGAGCGCCGGCTGATGCCATGATAGTTGTATCTGAGATAGGCGAGCAGTGATCACCGCAGACCGCACCGGCCATGCAGGCAGATACGCATACAACGCCTAACGGGTCAGTCAGCGGGAATACACCCAGCGTGATGGGAATTAAAATTCCAAACGTTCCCCATGACGTGCCGGTAGCAAATGACAATAAGCACGCAATCACGAATATTATTGCCGGTAAGAAGTACTGGAAGCCAGCCGCAGAATTTTTAACAAGCTCCTCGACAAATTGCTTTGCACCGAGCGAGTCGGTCATAGCCTTTAAGCTCCATGCGAAAGTTAATATTAATATCGCCGGAACCATCGACTTAAATCCCTCAGGGATGCACGCGGCTATCTCGTTAAAGCTTAAAACGCGTCTTACTAAATAATAAAAGAAAGTGATAAATAAAGTTACAGCTGAGCCGAGCATAAGACCTACGGATGCGTCAGCGTCAGAGAATGCAGCTACGAAACTCTTAGGCTCGCTGCCGTAATAGCCGCCGGAATATATCATGCCGATTACGCAGCAAACTATTAAAATTACAACCGGTAAAATTAAATCAAGCACGATGCCCTTGGGGTTTGCATTTGCATTGGGATTAGCGGCCTCGCTGCCTTTGCCTGAGAACACATCGCCGTTGTCTATCGCGTTGCGCTCGTACTTGACCATCGGGCCGTAATCAAAATTCTTTACTGCCAGCATGACCATCATCACGATAGTTAAGATAGCATAGAAATTAAACGGTATAGCGCGTATAAATAAGTCAAGGCCGTTGCCCTCTTCGACGTAGCTTGATACAGCCGCCGCCCATGATGACACCGGTGCTATGATGCAGATAGGCGCAGCCGTCGCATCAACTAAATAAGCAAGCTTTGCCCGCGAAATTTTAGCGTTGTCAGACAGCGGATGCATGACTGACCCGACCGTGAGGCAATTAAAATAATCGTCTATGAATATTAGCATGCCTAAGATAATAGTCGTGAGCTGGGCGCCCGTGCGCGACTTGATGTTAGCACCGGCCCACCGGCCAAACGCTGCCGAGCCGCCGGCTCTGTTCATCATCACAACCATGATGCCTAAAATTACTAAAAACACTAAAATTCCAACGTTGGACGCACTCGCCAGCGACGCAACTATGCCGTCATTAAACACATGCGTCAACGTGCGCTCAAAGTCGAAGTCCGACCATAACAAGCCGCCTACGACTATGCCTAAGAACAGCGACGAGTAAACTTCACGCGTAAGCAGCGCAAGGCCGATTGCTATGACCGCCGGCAATAACGACCAGTAAGTCTGAAAATACTTCGCCGAGGCAGCCGCGCCCTCAGCTCCTGCTTCGTCTGCAAATGCAGCAAAGTTTGCAAGCAAACAACACGCCAATGCGCATAACAGCGCGGTAATCAAAATTCTTCTCGAATTCCGCATGAACTAAAACACTCCTTAATTTAAATATAATAAAAGCCGCCTTTGCTTTACTCTAAGGCGGCGTTATTATCAGCGCATAAATTATTTAAATAATAAGACCGCCCTGAATGCTGAGCGGTCATTTATCCAAATATTTTAATATTTTAATTTAAAATCTTGCCCGTCATTCAGTACTTATTAAATACAGCAAACCTGAGCGCAAAAATCCTTCACGCTCAGGCAACGCTTTATGCACTTCTTTATATTAAGGCTCAAGCCAGCACAACATAATAAATTTTCACTAAACATCATCCTGCACCGACTCCCTTCACCCTAAATTTTTAAAATTTTAATTTAATTT
>JAFUXM010000065.1 GCA_017470785.1 Synergistaceae bacterium | reverse complement strand
GTGGGAAGCTAGAAATAATTATATAGAAATTTTGACTTTGCCTAACCGCAGCAGCGAGAGTATAGATAAATGGCTTAAGGCAAATTTAAAAAAGAATATTAATTTAAGCCGTGACGATAAGATACGCGTATTATCGCTGTTGGAGATGCAGCGGGATGCGCTGTACATGTTCACAAGCTGCGGCTGGTTCTTTGATGAAATTTCCCGCATTGAGCCGATACAAATCTTAAGATATGCGGCACGGGCTATGGAGCTTGCGAAAAAATTATTTAATATAAAGCTTGAGCCGGAATTTTTGGAAATTTTAGAGAAAGCGCCGAGCAATATCCCTGAGCTTAGAAACGGCGCAAAAATTTATGAATTATTAGCTAAGCAGAGCCGCGTTGACATGCCGCAGATGGCTGCGTACTATGCTATAACGTCTTTGATGCATGACTTTGCGCCGAGCTTTACTGACGGAGCATGGGAACTTTCAGGCAGTGCATTAAGATTTGGTGAAGATGCAAATACTTTCTCGGCAGGAACTGTGCGCGTTCGCTCAAGAATTACTTGCGAAGAGCGGGCGTTTTTATTTGCAGCAAATCACATGGGCGGCACGGCGATATTAAGCGGCGTTATGCCGATTAATGACGTGCGGCCTTTGACCATGCAGGAAGTGACTGAGCTTAGAGAGATATTTAACGATGAGCCCGGCTATGAGCGCAAATTAGTTGAAAAATTTGGTTATATGCTTTACTCGTTAAGACATATTCCGGCTGATGCGCAGCATAGATTGCTTAGAGAATTATTAAAGCAGGACGTTAATAGAATAGAGACTGGCATTCGCAGCATAGTTAGAAATTATGACCAGCTGTTAGAATATTTAACGACGCTTGAGGTGAGGCCGCCGGTAGTCATCACGGCAGCTGCTGAATTCTCGCTCACGAGTGACATAGTGCACAGGCTTGAAGAAGCGAGGCCTAATGTCGCAGGCATACGGCGCGACTTTGAGCTTGCAGGGTTCTGGCAGATCAAGCCTAATGAAGAGCAAATTAGAACTGCCTTTAGTAATTGCTTGAAGCGTTTATTAGCTCAGCAGTGCGACGAACCTTGGAACACGCCCTTAATGGAAAATATCGCGAATTTAATAGATATTTTCAGTGAAAAATTTAGCTGGAATTTAAGCTTGTACGAGTCGCAGAATTTATATTTCCAGCTGTTGAGGCGTTACGGCAAGTCGTTTAAGTCGGAGGCTGCGCCGCAGCGTGAGCTTGTATTAAAGATCGGACGGGCTTTGAAGTTCAGCGATGAGTTATTAAGCAAGTATTAAATTATTTGCAAAGCGTTAAGTTTTAGATTAAATAAAATTTAAAGGAGGCGTGTTATTAATAATGAAGAAGTTTGTGTTTGCTTTAGCAGCTTTATTTTTATTTGCAGCTTGCGGCTGGGCTGATAATAAAGTCGAAGTGATTGAATACAAGTGCGTTGTATGCGACAAGACGTTCTTTAGTTTCAAGGGCGATGATTTAATGCAGCGGGATATTAACGATAATCCCAAGCAGTATGATAAATTATATCAGCTCTATGATAGAGGCCGTCATATTGAGCAGTGCAGAAATAATTTTAAGTATCACAAGTTCGACAGGCGCAATACGCGCAGCGTCACGCCTTATTTTATTAATCAAAACATGTCGCGCTTTGTGATAATTAAGGACGGCGGCGCTGTTAATGTCAGCCTATGGACGTGGGAGTGCTTGGTCTGTCGTAAAAATTTTTACTCGTTCGGCGATAATTTAAATATCAGAGCATGGTATGACCAGCCGAACTGGCTGCGCAATGTGAAGGCAAATAGATCTATATATAAGTGCCGCGATGAGTATATACCCGGGCATGTATTTAAATTTAAGTCCAAAGGCTCTGTGTCTTCGCAAAATATCGCTAATTTGCTTGAGAATATTTATTTTGTAAAGCAATAAATATATAAAATAATTTATAAAAATAAAAGCCCTTGCGTGTAAATTTGCACGCAGGGGCTTTTTATTTAATTTTTAATTTAGTGTTATTATAAATAATTAAATAATTTTACTGGAGGCATTAGACTTGAGCGATAAAAATTTTTATATTACTACGCCGATTTATTACGTGAACGACGTGCCGCATATCGGCCATGCTTATACGACGATAGCGTGCGATGTTATGTCGCGCTATAAGAGGCTTAAAGGCTATGACGTTTTTTTCTTAACCGGCACTGACGAGCACGGTCAAAAAATTCAGCAGTCGGCAGAGAAGCAGGGCATCACGCCGCAGGCTTTAGTTGACAAAATTCATTTGAATTTTAAAGATTTATGGCGCGTTTTAAATATCAGCAATAATGATTTTATTCGCACGACTGAAGAGCGGCATATTAAGACAGTGCAGGCCGTGTTTAAAAAGCTGATGGATCAGGGCGATATTTATAAAGGCACGTATCAGGGCTATTACTGTGTGCCGTGCGAGACTTATGTTCCTGAATCGAGCAT
The DNA here is from genome assembly GCA_017470785.1 of Synergistaceae bacterium. Classification (GTDB taxonomy): domain Bacteria; phylum Synergistota; class Synergistia; order Synergistales; family Aminobacteriaceae; genus JAFUXM01. The sequence goes on along the minus strand of JAFUXM010000065.1, from coordinate 25,315 downwards.
GGGCGAGAATAAAACCTGTCCGGACTGCGGCCGCCCGTTGACTATCATGACTGAAGAGAGCTATTTCTTTAAGTGTTCTAAGTATGTAGATAAATTAATTAAATATTATGAAGAGAATTTAAGCGGCGTGATGCCTAAGATTAGATACAACGAGATTATGAGCTTTTTGAAGAGCGGCGTTAGAGATCAGTCCGTATCACGCACTAGTCTTAAATGGGGAATTCCCGTGCCGGGCGATGAGAAGCATGTTATATACGTCTGGTTCGATGCGCTGATTAATTATATATCGGCGCTGGGCTGGCCTGATGACGGACAGGGGAAATTTAAAAAATTCTGGCCGGATGCTTATCACATGGTCGGCAAGGATATTATAAGATTTCACTGCGTGACTTGGCCGCTGATGTTATTAGCTCTTGGAATAGACTTGCCTAAATCTATAATTGCTCACGGCTGGTGGACGTTCAACGGTGAGAAGATGAGCAAGTCCAAGGGCAATGTGATTGACCCGTTTAAAATGGCAGAAGAGTACGGTCTTGATGCGTTTAGATATTTTTTATTGCGCGAAGTACCGTTTGGCAATGACGGCGATTTCTCGGAGCTTGCGTTAGTCGGCAGAATTAATAGCGATTTAGCGAATGACTTAGGCAATTTGTTAAATCGCACGCTGCAGATGATAGAGAGTTATAGAGGCGGTGTCGTGCCGTCAGGGGCTGTAAATTCTGAGCTTAAGGATTTTGCGGCTAAGACTTTAGAGGCTGTAGATTTAAATTTAAATAAATTTGCGTTTGATGAGGCGTTAAAGTCTATCTGGGCTTTTATATCACGCGCAAATAAATTTATTGACGAGACCGAGCCGTGGAAGCTTGCTAAAGATGCTGCGCAGGCTGATAAATTAGACTGCGTGCTATTGAGCTTATACGAAGCTTTAAGATTTATTGCATTATTAATCGCGCCGTTCATGCCTGACACTGCTGATAAAATGCTTGCGCAGTTGGGCGTTGAGAGCTTAGGCGGTTATGATGCGTTTGAATTTGGCAAGGGCGCGGACAATAAAATTAACAAGGCTGAAGTGCTGTTCCCAAGGATAGATATTAAGGAATGGCAGAAAAATTATGAGGCTAAACGAGAGGAGTTAAGAAAGCGAATGGAGAGTTTAAATTTGGAGAATAAAGATATTAAAGATGTAGAAGTTAAAGATGCGCCGGCTGAGAATGTTATCGAGCATGAGGCGGAGATCGGCATAGATGATTTTAAGACGGTCGAGATGCGCGTAGCTAAGATTATTAAGGCCGAAGAGATTAAAAAATCTAAGAAATTATATAAGCTTGAAGTTGATTTAGGCTATGAGACGCGGACGGTCTGCTCGGGCATTAAAGCATTCTTTACGACTGAGGAACTCGATGGCAAGCGGGTAATATTAGTCTGCAATTTAAAGCCTGCTAAGTTATGCGGCATCGAGAGCAACGGTATGATATTGGCGGCAAGCGTTAAGAAGGACGGCGTGTCGGAGCAGCTGACGCTTGTTGTGCCTGAAGCTGATATTCCGTTGGGAAGCCGCGTAAGCTAAATTAAATTTTAATATTATTAATATTAAGATGAAAGAGTTAAAAGCAAGCGAGCTGGAATTTTTGCGGGGCGAGCTTGAGCTGTGGCGGGATAGTAAAATTATCTCGCCGCAGCAGGCTTACGCGATAGAGAGCTTATATAAATTACGAACAAGTCCGTTATATAAAATTTTCATGCTTGCCGGTCTTGCGCTGGTTGCGCTGGGCGTAATAAGCTTTATTGCTGCGAACTGGGACGAGTTTGACGTAAATATTAAATTTATATTTATAATTTTAGGCTATTTAGCGCCGTTAATAGTCTCGTATGTGCTTGAAGATTTTTATGATATGCACAGGACAGCCGGCGTGTTTTTATTATTTGCAAGTTTAGCGTTCGGCGGCGGCGTAGTCTTGCTGCTTAACATGTTTGGAGGCAAGGCATTCGGCAAATTTATTTATAATTTTGAATCAGGCCGCGTCTATGCAGTTCACACGGGAATATGGCTCTTAGGCGTTATCCCGGCAATAATAATATTTAAAGACAGTTTAGAGTTAATTTTAGCGCAGTGTTTAGCCGGATTATATTTGCTGCAGATCAGAGCTGCGGATATATTTATCTGGCACTGGCGGAGCGCTGGCTTTAATTTTAATTTGCTCGTGCAGCCCGTAAGAGCATGGATTTTAATTCTGGCTTTATGGCTGCTGTGGCTTTATATTTCGAATTTTAATAAAAATTTTTTGCATCGCGTTAATTTTAATTTAAATTTATTATTAACGCTTTTATTTGCAGGTTCGCGATTAAATTATTGCCTCGGCACGTCTTTAACTACTTTAATATTAGCAGCATTTGGCTTTGTTATGTCTTTAATAATAATAGTTAATCAGCTTGATAATCTTTATGATTTAGGGGCGATGAGCTTATTTATAGCCGGAGTGTTCGGGCTTGCATTGACGTTTGCGGATTTCTGGCAAGGCTCGCCGCTTCTTGCTGTATCTTCGGCTGACGCGCTGAGCGTGATAACTGCAATAATATTAGTGCCGTTGTTTCTATGGCATTTATATAAAGGCCGGTCAATGGGCGGCGTATTTTTTGTGTTGTTAATCATGCGCTATTTCTTTGATAATATTTTAAGCTATGTATCGAGAGGCTGGGGCTTCACGCTTGTCGGACTTGCATGTGCATTAATAGGCTTTTATGCTGAGCGCAGATTTAGAAATCGCAATAAAAATAATCGAGAGGCAAGGGATCATGAGATTAAAGAATTTAATTAAATATATCTTTGCGGCTTTGCTGCCTTTATTAATTTTACTTTGGCCGTATATGATTAATGTAATTTGGGAAATTAGGGAGTGATGTTGAATGATTACGCGCGATGAGGCGTTAGAGCTTGTTAAAAAATATAATAAAGAGCAGTCGCATATACATCATGCTCTGGCGGTTGAAGCAACTATGAGACACTTTGCCGAGATTTTTAATGAGGCTGAGAATAAAGACTTATGGGGCATAGTGGGCTTATTGCATGACATAGACTGGGAGATGACGAGCGATAAGCCTGAGACGCATTGTCACTTAGCGCCGGATTTATTAAGAGCTGCCGGAGTTGATGAAGAAATTATACGCGCGGTGCAGTCGCACGGCTATGGAATTTGTACGGATGTAGAACCCGTAAGCAATTTAGAGAAAACTTTATTTGCAATAGATGAGCTAACGGGTTTGATTATCACGGCAGGATTAGTCAGACCGTCTAAGTCTTTAAGCGATTTGGAGCTGAAGAGCGTTAAAAAGAAATGGAAGGATAAGGCGTTTGCCCGAGGCGTTAATCGGGACATAATTAAAGCCGGAGCGGATCGCATTGGGCTTGAGCTTGATAGAGTTATAAATGAGACTATATTAGCTTTAAGGCCGGTTGAAAAAGATATTGGCATGTAATGTAATAAAGGAGCATGATTAAATGAGCGTAAGGATTTTATTAGCTGACGATCACCCGTTGACGCGGGCAGGCATAGCTGAATTTTTGCGGCGTGAGGAGACGTTTGACTTAGTTGCTGAGGCAGAGGACGGCGAGCGGGCGTGGGAATTAATTAACGAGCTGCGGCCTGACGTTGCTCTGTTGGATATAAGAATGCCCGGGATGGACGGCGTTGCTGTGTCGCAGAAAGTTAAGATGTCTAATCTGCATACGGCAACTATAATGCTGACGTCTTATGATGCGCAGCAGTACGTGATGGCATCGCTTAGAGCAGGAGCGCGGGGCTTTGTGTTAAAGACAGTCAGCCCTAAAGAATTAACGGCGGCGATAAATACTGTTGCGGCCGGCGGCCTGTACTTAGACCCTGAAGTTGCGTCGGTCATGGGCGGCGAGGACTTTATACCGGAGCCGCTGTCAACGCGTGAGCGTGAGGTTTTATTATTAGCAGCTCAGGGACTTTCGAGCAAAGAAGTTGCGAGACGATTATTTATCAGTGAGCGCACAGTGCAGACGCATCTGGCTTCGATTTATGATAAATTAGGTTCTAAAAATAAAACTGAGGCTTTATTATTAGCGTTAAAGTACGGAGTGGTCACGCTTGATGAGCTGCTTGACACGCAGCATGACGGCGAATAATTTTCACGGGGAATTTAAATAGTGAGATTTAAAAATTACTCGCTTGCGTTTTTATTAGCGGCGTTAATATTGCCGTCGATTGCGGTAGTCTTTGTAGCTGTCTTAGGGATGATAAATCAGGAGACAGCTATGGAGGCTGCCGTAAGTTCGTACGTTCAGGACTTGGCCGAGAACATGGCGTATCAGCTTAATGCGGATTTCAGCCCGTATAAATTATTGGGCGATGCGGCGAACTATCCGTTCTTTGCATGGGGACCGTCTATGCCTGGCTGGGTGGCGTTGATAAGCCTTGAAGGAAATATTATCACGGCCTCGCCCGGGGCAGTTAATATTGCTGCGATATGGCGGCCTGACATTCCGGCTGGCCGCGCTGTTAGAGTTGAGGACAAGCGCGGTGCGCAATACACGCTCGCAGTCTATCCGTTAGCAAATAATAAAGGCTATGTCGTAGCTGCTGTCTCATGGAATAATTTGCTCGGAGGTTTAGTTAAAGTCACGCGCATGTGGCCGGTCTTGATAGTCTTAATGGCCTTTGGAAGTTTTTTAGCTATTAAATTATTATGGAACATGTTAGTCGTCCCGTTGAGAGAAATAGTAAACGAGTTAAGCAATGCTGCGCCGGATTTTAATAATAATTTAAGCGCAGTTAAAGAGATAAAGAGCGTGCAGGAAGCGTTAAAGCGGTTTGCGCAGGCGGCAGTTGAGCGGGATAATTTGCGCAATAGTTATGTGCGGGACATAGTGAATGTGCAGGAGAAAGAGCGCGTTGACATGGCTCGTGAAATTCATGATGGGCCGCTGCAGGACGTTACGGCATTGCTGCAGCAGGTGCATATGTCGCTTGAGGACGAAGACGGGCGGCCAAGGCTTGAGCGCACGGAGAAATTAGCTAAGAGTATAGTGCGTGAATTAAGAGCTTTATGCGATGAGCTTGCGCCGCCGTGGATGGACTTAGGGCTTGCTGAGACTTTAACTGAGTTAGCCGAGAGATTGTCGCAGAGTTATGATATAGATGTAATAGCCGAGCTTGATGAACTTAATGAACTTGACGAGTGCGAAGGCTTAGAGACAACTCCTGAATTGCGGCTGTCGTTTTTGAGGATATTTCAAGAGGCCGTGTCTAATGCTGTAAGGCATGGCCAAGCAAGCGAAGTTATCGCAAAAGTATATAAAGATAATTCAAATAATTTAGTATTAGAAATTCAGGATAACGGCACGGGCTTTGATGCTAAGACGGCAAATTTAACGCATGAAGAATTAAGACTTCAGGGGCATAGAGGCTTAGCTAACATGACTGAGCGCATGTCGTTAATGGGCGGAACTTTAAGCGTAATATCAAAGCCTGATCAAGGCACGAAAATTATCGCGGCTGTGCCAGTATGAAAAAATTTTTTGCGGCCGGAGCTTTGACTGAGTTATGATTTAGCTAAAAGATTGTCGCAGAACTCAAAGATAATTCAAATAATTTAGTGTTAGAAATTCAGGATAACGGCAAAGGCTTTGACGCTCGGACGGCAAATTTAACGCATGAAGAATTAAGGCTTCAGGGTCATAGAGGCTTAGCTAACATGACTGAGCGCATGTCGTTAATGGGCGGAACTTTAAGCGTAATATCAGAGCCTGAGCGCGGCACGAAAATTATTGCGGCAGTGCCTTTATAAAATTTTTGCGGCCAAGGCTTTAACTAAGTTATGATTTAGCTAAAAGATTATCGCAGAGCTTAATTAGCTTGAAGGCTTAGAGACAAGTCCGGAGTTGCGGCTGTCGTTTTTGAGAATATTTCAAGAGGCAGTGTCTAATGCTGTGAGGCATGGTCAGACAAGCGAAGTTATCGCAAAAGTATATAAAGATAATTCAAATAATTTAGTGTTGGAAATTCAAGATAACGGCAAGGGCTTTGACGCTCGGACGGCAAATTTAACGAATGAAGAATTAAGGCTTCAGGGACATAGAGGCTTAGCTAATATGACTGAACGCATGTCGTTAATGGGCGGAACTTTAAGCGTTATATCTAAGCCTGATAAAGGCACAAAAATTATTGCGGCTGTGCCAGTATGAAAAAAATTTTTTGAGGCCGTGACTTTAACTAAGTTATGAGTTAGCTAAAAGATTATCGCAGAGCTTAAAGATAATTCAAATAATTTAGTATTAGAAATTCAGGACAACGGCACGGGCTTTGATGCTCGGACGGCAAACTTAACGCATGAAGAATTAAGGCTTCAGAGGCATAGAGGCTTAGCTAATATGACTGAGCGCATGTCGTTAATGGGTGGAACTTTAAGCGTAATATCAAAGCCTGAACACGGCACGAAAATTATCGCGGCTGTGCCTTTATAAAATTTTATTTTGCGTTAAAATAAATAGCGTTTATTTATTATTAAAATTAAAATTAAAATTTAAATTCAGATAAGGGGTTGTAATTATGTGGGATAGTTATTTTGATATGAACGCGGTATCAGAGATACGTCTTAAGACGACGGTGTTTATGGGACCCGGCGCGATTGCAAAAATTGATTTTATAGCAAGCGAGCTTAAGAAGCGCGGCGTTAATCAGGTCTTGTGCATGACCGGCGGCAGGTCGTATAAGCTGACCGGTGCGTGGGATCATGTTGAAGCAGCGTGCAAGAAGCACGGCATAGGCATAACGCTTTATAATAAAGTCACGCCCAATCCTACGACTGATGCTATTGACGAGGCAGTTGCGATGGGCAAGGCCGACGGGGCGAAGGCAGTTATCGGCATAGGCGGCGGCAGCCCGATTGACGCCGGCAAGAGCGCGGCAATTCTGCTTGCTTATCCTGACAAGACCGCAAGAGATCTTTACATGGCCGATTTTGTGCCTGACCATGCAGTGCCGACGATAGCTATAAATTTAACTCACGGCACCGGCACAGAAGTTGATAGATTTGCAGTAGCGACTATCACTGACAAGAACTTCAAGCCGGCAATCGCCTATGACTGCATTTACCCGTTATATTCGATTGATGATCCGGCGTTAATGACGAAGCTGTCGCCCGACCAGACGCGCTATGTCTCGATTGATGCAGTAAATCACGTTGTCGAGGCTGCTACGAGCGTAGTTGCAAATCCGTTATCGATTGCGTTTGGAATTGAGACAGTGCGGCTCGTTGCGAAGTATCTGCCTAAGGCGATAAGAAATCCTGAAGATGTGAAGGCAAGATATGCGCTGCTCTATGCATCAATGGTTGCCGGCGCAGGATTTGACAACGGCCTGCTGCACTATACGCACGCGCTGGAGCATCCGTTGAGCGGCTTAAAGCCTGAATTAACGCACGGCCTCGGCCTTGCTATGCTGCTGCCGGCAGTGATTCTTGAGTGCTACCCGGCAAGGGCAAAAGTTCTGGCAGAACTTCTTGCCCCGATCGTACCCGGGCTTGACGGCGATCCTGACGAGGCGCTTGATGCGGCCAAGGGCGTTGAAAGATGGCTCGCGTCAGTCGGCGTGCCTCAGAAATTAAAGGATGCAGGCTTCACTGAGAAAGATATTGACAAGCTCTGCGAACTCACGGAGACTACGCCGTCGCTTGCAGGACTTTTATCATGCGCGCCTGTCGCTTCGTCACCCGAGCGTGTCAGAAGAATTTACACTAATTCAATGAGCAAGATGGCTTAAATTAAATTTTTAAAATAATTAAATCGCCGCGCTAATTTTAATTTTAAAGTTAGCGCGGCGCATTGTTATATAGTAAAAACATTAAAAAATAACAAAAATTATTTATTTATTAGTTTTTAGGTGCATTGGTTATAACTATGACATTCCCGCATCTTCTCAGTAATTAAAATTTAGTCCATAATTGCAGCGTAAATTTTTAATTTAAATTAAAATTTAAATTTAAAACGGAGTGAATATTATTAAAATGAAGCAAAGATATTTACGCGGGCTAAAAGTCTCGGCTATGGGGCTTGGCTGTATGGGTTTCTCGCAGAGCTACCCGCCGTTTCCTGAAAAGTCCGAAGCAATACAGGCAATACGCAGGGCAGTTGAACTCGGTATAAATTTTTTCGACACTTCAGAGGCTTACGGGCCGTACAAGAATGAAGAATTAGTCGGCGAAGCGCTTAGTCCGTGCAGAGACAAAGCAGTAATAGCTACAAAATTCGGCTGGGACATTCCCGAAGATGCTGCGTCATATGCTGGAAAGCCTTTCGGCCTCGACAGCAGGCCGGCAGCTATACGCAAGGCTGTTGAAGGATCGTTGCGGCGTCTTAGGACGGATCATATCGACCTGTACTATCAGCATCGCGTTGATCCGAATGTCCCGATTGAGGACGTTGCCGGTACTGTCAGCGAATTAATCAGCGCTGGGAAAGTTCTGGCATTTGGACTGTCGGAAGCAGGAGCTGATGTTATACGGCGTGCGAACTCGGTGTGTCCTGTAACTGCAGTGCAGAGCGAGTATTCAATGTTTTATAGAGAGCCCGAGAAAGAAGTTATGCCGGTACTTAAAGAGCTTGGAATAGGCTTTGTGCCGTTTTCGCCGCTTGGCAAAGGCATTCTTACCGGCGCAATGACACGGAACACTGAGCTGCCTGAAAATGATTTCCGCCGATATATCCCGCGCTTTCAGGGTGATAACTATCAGAAAAATCTTGAGCTTGCTGAATACGTCAGCGCTCTCGCATCTCAGAAGGGAGCAAAGCCGTCCCAGATAGCCCTCGCGTGGGTGATGGCTCAGGGTGAAAACATCGTGCCCATTCCCGGGACAAAGAAAATTTCGCGCATTGAAGAAAATATCGGCAGCCTCGGCGTGTCATTCACGCCTGAAGAGCTTGCGGCAATAAATGCAAAACTTGAAAGCATTGCTATAACAGGCGCAAGATATCCTGAAGAACAGATGAAACTTACTTTTACCGGAGGAAAATAATTAATCATGAAGACAATATTTATCGTTGGTGCAGGCAAGGGACTTGGAAACGCGGCGGCCCGCAAATTCGGGGCAAATGGCTTCCGCGTGGTGCTTATGGCGCGTAATGAAGCCGCTCTGAAAGAATACGAGCGTTCGTTCAGGGCAGAAGGTATTGACGCTTATTCTAAGAGAATAGACGCTGCTGATAATGCCGTGACTTCACAGGCTTTAATTGATGCGGTCAGCGAGTTCGGCACTCCTGATGTACTTTTATACAACGTGGGGATAACTATGCCGGATGCAGCCGAGGCAGGCGGAATTACGGCTGCCGTCCTGAAAGACCGCTATCAGTCCGACGTTATAGGAGCGTATAACTGCATACAGAGCATAGCTGATGCTGATTTTTCACGTAAGAACGGCGCAATTCTCATAACCGGCGGCGGCCTTGCTATGTATCCCTCAGCTGAATATCTGCCTCTCTCAATGGACAAAGCCGCGCTTCGCGCTATGGTTCAGGCGCTGCACCCGTCCATGAAGGAACGCGGAATATTTATCGGCATTCTCACGGTGTGCAATGTCATAGCTCCTAATTCTTCATGCGCTCCGGAAACACTTGCTGAAAAATACTGGCAGCAGTACAGCGAGCGCAAGGACTGGGAAGTCATCTGCCGTTAAATTATTAAATTATTAAATTATTAATTTATTAATTTATTAATGCTATATTAATAAGAGGCAATGCAGCGTATTATTGCTATGATAAATTAAATTAACACTCGCTCACTTAAGCAATCACTAAATATAAAAAATAATTAAGTAATTTAATTTATTTTAAAATTTTTAAAATATTTATAGAATTATTTTATTAAAAATTTTAATTTAAAGGCAGGTAATAGCAATGAAACGTTTTGCAGCTCTGTTAGCATTACTCGCGTTAAGTTTTGCCGGTGCGGCCTACGCTGATCCGTCGGGGACCGGCAAGGTCATGATGTACTCGTCGATGCAGGAAGATCAGCTCGTGGCCATTAAGAAAGGTTTTGAGGCGAAGTATCCTGATATAACGCTGGATTATTACTTTGCCGGAACTGGCCGCGTCATCACGAAGATAGCGACTGAAAATCAGGCCGGTCAGGTTGCCGCAGATATTTTATGGGTAGGAGACCCCGCGGACTATCTTTCATTCAAGAAAGAAGGAATATTAGCCCAGTACTCGTCGCCTGAGGCAGCGGCCATTGACGCTAAGTTTATTGACCCTGACGGCTATTATACCGGCGCTCGTATGATGAACATGGGCATCGGCTATAACTCGGACTTGATTGAGCCTGATGAAGCGCCCAAGTCATGGAATGATTTGCTTGATAAGAAATGGGAAGGCCAGATAGTCATGACTGACCCGTCGTCGGCCGGCACTACGAAATATTTCGTTGCGGCGCTTTTAGCTGATGCAAATTACGGCGAAGAGTATTTTAAAAAGTTAAGAGCCAACGGCTGCGAGCTTGAGAGCGGCACGACTGCAACTCATAATCAGGTTGCGGCAAGCGCATATCAGGTCGGCATTATGCTTGATTACGTATCGCATAACTTACAGGCTCAGGGTTCGCCCATCGCCTTTACGTATCTGCCGAAGGACTTAGTCTCGATCTTCTCGCCGATCGGCCTCGTCAAGAACAGTGCTAATCAGGAGAACGGCAAGCTGCTCTATGACTTTATATTATCTAAAGAAGGCCAAGAGATTTTAGTCAAAAATAATTTATTATCTGTTAGAAATGACGTTGAGATGCCAGGCGTTGACGTTGAGTTAATCGCGAAGTCAGCTCTTACGGTTGACTTAGAATCTCTCGCAGCGAACAGCGATAAGATTTTAACGACTTTCGACAATATATTTAAGAAATAATTAATAATTAAATAATTAAATTTTAAATTAAAACTCCCCGCTGAATTTAAATAACGGGGAGTTTATTAATTTTAATAATTTTAATTTAATTTAATTGCCGCGCAGACTTGCAAGCATCGCGCGTTTATTCTCAGCCTTCATTAACGTCTCGCCGATTAACACAGCATTCACGCCGCAGTCTCTAAGCCTTTTAATGTCTTCAGGCGTCTTAATGCCGCTCTCTGCAATAAATAATATATTATCAGGCACTAACTTGCGCAGCCGCTCACTGTTATTAATATCAACTTTAAAATCTTTTAAATTGCGGTTATTCACGCCGATAATTTTTGCGCCTGCGTCTAATGCAATTTTAATCTCGCGCTCGTCGTGAGCTTCGACTAAGGCCGACAGATTTAACGCATCGCATATTTTAATATAGCTTGCTAAAGCTTTTGCGTCTAACAGCGCAGTTATTAACAGCACGCACTCAGCGCCTAAAATTTTAGCCTGATAAATCATGTACTCGTCTATAATAAAATCTTTGCGCAGGCACGGGATTTTAATTTGCGCTGCTATGTCACGCAAGTACTCATCGCGGCCAAGAAAATATTCCGGCTCAGTCAAGACTGACACGGCATCAGCGCCTGCGGCTTCGTAATCGCTTGCGATCTCAAGATAATTAAAATTTTCAGCTATAACGCCCTTAGACGGCGATGCCCTTTTGCACTCGCAGATAAAAGCTATAGCATTATGCTCTAATCTTAATGCGTTTTCAAATTTAAAAATTTTATCTTCACGCGCTAATTCCTGAGCTTGAGCTATAACTTTATCAAGGCTTGTATGCTGTTTATAAAATTTCACGCGTTCGCGCGTCTTAGCTGCAATCGCTTCTAAAATATTTTGCATATTTTATTTATTGCTCGCTGCTATAAATTCCTCAAGCTTTGCATAAGCTGCGCCGCTGTCTATCAGCTCACGTGCTTTAGCTATGCCCTCGCTGATTGAATTAACGTTATTGCTTGCATAAAACCCTGCGCCGGAATTTAATAATACTATATCGCGCTTCGCATCTTTTAATTCGCCGCGCAAAATCTTTCGAGTCAGCTCGGCGTTCTCAGCCGGAGTGCCGCCGACTATGTCCAACTTGCTGCATAATTTAAATCCCAGCTCTTCGGGATTAATTATAAATTTTCTGAACCAGCCGTCTTTAAAATCGCAGGCTGCCGTAACGCTGCTTAACGATATTTCATCAAGTACATCCCTGCCGCAGACAACAAGGCCGCGCTTGACGCCTAAGTCTGACAGGACTTGAGCAAGCGGCTCGAGCAATGCCTCGTCGTAAACTCCAAGCAAAAAATAAGAAGGCCGCGCCGGATTAGTCAACGGCCCTAAGATATTAAACACTGTCTTAAAGCCAAGCTCGCGCCGTATCGCTCCGACATACTTCATTGACGTATGATATTTCTGCGCGAACATGAAGCATATATTAATTTTCTCTAATAACTCGCGGCACTTTTCAGGGCTTAAGTCTATATTAACGCCCAATGCTTCTAAGCAGTCTGCGGCGCCGCAGTCGGAACTTGCTGCTCTGTTGCCGTGCTTAGATACTTTCACGCCGCCGGCCGCTAAGATCATTGCCGAAGTAGTCGAGATATTAAACGAGTGCGCGTTATCGCCGCCCGTGCCGACTATCTCGAGCGTATCCATGCCGCTTGTGTCAACTTGCAGCGCGTGCTCCCGCATTGCCGCAGCGCAGCCTAATATCTCGGCTATAGTTTCATTGCGCGTGTTCTTTGTAGATAATGCTGCTAAGAACGCCGCGTTCTGAGTTGCGCTCGTCTCGCCGTTCATAATCTCGTTCATTACGTTATAGGCTTCTTGATAAGTTAAGTCGCCCTTGCCTACTATCTTAATTATCGCCTCTTTAATCATAATAAAACTCACCTGCTTTGTTTATTAAAAAATTTGTCACATTATATTACAAAATTTTTAAAAAATTAAAAAAAATTTAAAAAATTCAAGCGCTTTTTAAAAGTGCGTTATAATAGAAAAAATTTGTAGTATTTAAAAATTAAATAAATTTGGGGTAATGAGCTTGACAATCAACTCTGAGCAAAAGAATTGCATCAATAATAGGCTGACGAAATACTTGTCGACTTGGGATGTATGGGCGCTGTCATTCGGCTGCGCAGTCGGCTGGGGCGCGTTTATCATGCCCGGCACGACATTTTTACCGACGGCCGGCCCTATCGGGACTTTAATAGGCATGGCAATAGGCGTAATCTTAATGCTAATAATAGGCTATAATTATGCTTACTTAATGAATAAATACAGCGGATCCGGCGGCGCATTCACTTACACTCGGGCAGCCTTCGGCGACGATCACGGATTTTTATGCGCATGGTTCTTAATTTTGCCTTATATGGCCATCATGTGGGCGAACGCGACTGCGTTTATATTAATCGCCCGTAATTTATTCGGCCCGATATTTCAATTTGGCTTTCATTATAATATAGCAGGCTTTGATATATATTTAGGCGAGGTCTTAGTTTCTATAAGCGCATTTATTATCTGCGGCATGGTCTGCATTCACAGCCGGGCATTTGCAAGCAAATTTCAGACGTTAATGGCGACTTTATTAATAGCCGGAATAATTTTATGCTGTGAAGTTGCGATATTCGACACGGGCGGCACTGTGTTTAAAGGGCCGCAGTTTGCAGCAGTCAGCGGCGAGTCCGGCCGCAATTATTTTGTGCAGATAGTTCAGATAGTTGCGCTCGTGCCGTGGGCATTCGTAGGCTTTGAATCTATATCGCACTCGACCGGCGAATTTAATTTTCCGGTTAAAAAAAGTTTTATATTGCTCAGCGGCGGCGCTGTCACTGCAGGAGTTGCGTACGTCTTGCTGACGTGGCTTGCTGCGAGCGAAATTCCGCCGGAGTATTCTAACTGGGTAGAGTATCTTAATGATTTGCCTAATTTAAGCGGCTTAAAGGCGCTGCCGGCGTTCTATGCAACTGAGTATGCGCTGGGCGACTTTGGAGTATGGGTACTTGCTTTAACGCTTGCCGGCGGCGTTGCAACCGGCCTTGTCGGAAACTGCATTGCATTATCAAGATTATTATTCTCAATGAGCGAAGAGGGCATACTGCCTAAGTCATTAAGCGCATTAGGCAAGCGCAATACGCCGTATAAAATTTTCTGGCTTATCATGGCCGTATCGATGCTAATTCCGTTCTTTGGCCGCATTGCAGTAGGCTGGATAGTTGACGTAAATTCTATCGGCGCGTGCATAGCCTATTGCTACACGTCAGCGGCTGCGCTGAAAATTGCAATTAATGAAGATAACAGACGGGCGCAGCTGGCCGGGATATTAGGCGTGTTAATCAGCGTGATATTTTTATACTTAACGCTTGTGCCTAATTACTGGTCGGTCAGCGCACTTGCGACCGAGTCGTATTTAATATTAACTATCTGGGGTGTGTTGGGTCTCGCGTTCTTTAGATTTGTAATGGGGCATGACGCCGAGCGCCGCTTCGGTAAGAGCATGATAGTCTGGATCGCTATGCTGTTATTATTATTCTTTACGTCAACTCTATGGATGCGCGAGAGCATTCACTACAGCGTGAGCAATTTAATCGACAATGACGTAATAAAACAAGCCATCGGCCATTCGATAACTCAGAGCAATTTAATTCAGACCGGTTTAGTTATATTAAGCTTGGGAATAGTGTTCAGCATATTCTCGATTATGACGCGGCGCGAGAAGGCATTAGAGATAAAGAAAGCGCAGGCTGAGAAAGCTAATACGGCAAAGAGCGACTTTTTAGCTAATATGTCTCATGAGATACGCACGCCGATTAATGCAGTCTTAGGCATGAACGAGATGATAATTAGAAACAGCAAGGACTCGCAAATTACGACTTACGCCCGTAACGTTGAGAGCGCCGGCAAAAATTTATTGTCGCTGATTAATGATATATTAGATTTTTCGAAGATTGAGGCCGGCAAAATGGAGCTTGCTGAAGATGAATATAGGCTAAGCTCTGTCTTAAATGATATTACTAATATGATTGAGTTCAAGGCTCGGCAGAAGGATTTAAAATTTAATATTAATGTAGATAATAGTTTACCTGATAGATTATACGGCGACGAAGTGCGGGTGCGGCAGGTTGTCGTGAATATTTTAAATAACGCAGTGAAATATACGCATGAGGGCAGCGTCACTATGGATGTCGGCGGTGACCGGGACGTTATGTTCATGAATTTGACTTTTAAAGTCTCGGATACGGGCATAGGCATTAAGCAAGAGGACCTGCCGAAATTATTCAGCAAGTTTGAACGCGTTGACTTAGTGCGCAATAACACGGTCGAGGGTACGGGGCTTGGCCTGTCGATTACTAAGAATTTACTGCACTTAATGAAGGGCGACGTGAGCGTTGAGAGCGAGTACGGCAAAGGTTCGACGTTCACGCTGCACATTCCACAAAGAATAATAGCTGATGATCCAATAGGCGACTTCCAGAAAAAATTTGAGCGTTATGTACACGAGATGCGGGCGTATAAAGAATCGTTCAGAGCGCCGGATGCAAATGTCTTAGTTGTAGATGATACTATAATGAACTTGACTGTAGTTGAAGGCTTGCTGAGCAAGACCGAAGTTAAATTAGATACGGCCTCGAGCGGCCTTGAGGCGTTAAAACTTACTAAGTCTAAGAAATATGATTTAATATTTATGGATCAGCGGATGCCGCAGATGGAAGGGACTGAAGCGATGCGCCGCGTGAAGTCGCAAGACGGCGGATTAAATCATGATACGCCTGTTATATGCTTAACGGCTGACGCAGTGACCGGCGCACGGAGCAAGTATCTTGAAGAGGGCTTCACGGATTATTTGTCAAAGCCGGTCGAGGGCTCGGCAATAGAGGCTGCGTTAATAAAATATCTGCCGGCTGAGAAAGTATTTATCACAGCTGAAGACGAGGGCGAAGCGCAGGAGCAAGAAGTGCAAGCAGCTCAAAGCGAAATAGAAAGCTTGTACTCGCATACTGACGGCTTGAGCTATGAAAATGCTGTTAAATTCTGTTCGAATGAGGCTATATTAGCCAAGACTTTAGAGCAGTTTTACAAGAGCATCGATGCTAACTCGAATGAAATCGAGGGCTATTTTAATAATAAAGATTATAAAAATTACACGATTAAGGTTCACGCGTTAAAGAGTTCGGCGCGGTTAATCGGAGCGGACGGGCTGTCAGCTCTTGCAATGCACTTAGAGGACTGCGGCAATAATTTAGATATTGAAAGCATCGAGGCCAAGACGCCTGAGCTGTTAGCTGATTACAGGGCTTATAAAGCTAAGCTTGCGCCGTTGTATGCTAAGGCAGAGGCCGAGCTTGCTAATGCAGCTGAGATTGATTTAAATATGCTTCACGAGGCTTATGATGCTATAGCTGAGTTCGCGGGCAGCTTTGACATTGACACTATAGACGGTATACTTGAAGATCTGCGCAAATATAAAATTCCCGAGGCTGAGAAAGCTAAATTTGATGCGATAGATACGAGCGTCAGAAATTCCGACTGGGCCGGCCTTAAAGATGCGTTAGATTTATAAAATGTTATTAAGTCACGAGCGCGAACTGATAGTGAAATATTGCCGCTTGCTGGTCACGCATAATTTAACGCGGGGCACCGGCGGCAATATAAGCATCTTAAATAGAGATTTGAATTTATTCGCGATAAGTCCGTCGGGCATGGATTATTTTGACATGCAAGCTGAAGACGTGCCGGTTATAGACTTAAAGCTGAATAAAATTATTGAAGGCGATCGCAAGCCGTCGAGCGAGCTTGATATGCACAGGCTGTTATATTTAGATAGATTAGATATTAGCGCAGCAGTTCATACTCATTCGCCGTTTGCAACTGCCTTGGCCTGCACGCAGGAAGCGTTAAGCTCAGGATTGCCGCCCGTGCATTATTTAGCAGCATTAGGCGGCGAAAGTATTAAATGCGTTAGTTATGCGCCGTTCGGATCGCTTGAACTTGCCGAGCTGGCTGTAAACGGCATGAAAGATAATAATGCTGTGCTGCTGGGCAATCATGGCTTATTAGCCGCCGGCAAAAATATTAATATGGCGTTTAATATTGCAGAAGAGATAGAATTTTGCTGCGAGATTTATTTTAGGTCAAAAATTTTCGGCACGCCTAAATTATTAAGTCAGGCCGATATGAATTTAGCGTTAGAGAAATTTAAAAATTACGGGCAATAATAATTATTAATTTAAGTTTTAATTTTGAGGAGTGTGAGTATCGATTGGCAAGCATTACGGTAGAGCTTACGCCGGAGCTTGAGCGGCGCATTAATGAATGGAGCAGCGAATTTAAAGAGCCGCCGCAGGCTTTAGCTGTAGGGCTGCTTGAAGAGTATTTTGAGGACTGCGACACTGGTGCTGAGATAGCAGCTAAAATTGATGCAGGCAGCATGAAAGTATATAAGGAGCTGGCGTGAATTGCCCTGTTGGACTGTTGAATATTCAGAGCAGGCAGCACAGACATTAGACAAACTTGATAAGATAATGCGAGAGAGAATTAAAAAGTATTTGGACGAACTGCCTGACTATCCTGATCCGCGCAATAGGGGCAAGGCATTAACCGGAACTCTCTCAGGCCGTTGGCGTTATCGCGTCGGCGACTATCGTATTATCTGTAAATTTCAAAACGATAAATTAATTATTCTTGTTCTTGAGATAGGCCACCGCAGCAAAATTTATAAATAAAAATTTAAAATTTAAAAAGCGCTCCCTTAGTTAATCAAGAGAGCGCTTATAGTAACAACTTTTATTACATAGCATCCTGTCACTTTTTAAAGTGTTTTGACTATATTATTTAAATTATTTAAATTGAAAGACGTGATAAAAATGATTAATGAAATTAAAAATTTATTGCCTATAGGTACGCCCGATGGGCAGAAGCAAGCCGTTAATTTAGATGCAGATATTATAACAGTGACAGCAGGAGCTGGCACTGGCAAGACTTGGGTCTTGTCTAATAGATACGCAAGATTATTATTAAGCAATAATGATATATTGCCTAAAGATATATTGACGCTGACCTACACAGATGCGGCGGCCAGCGAGATGAAGACGCGCATTGAAGAGCGCGTTATAAAAATTTTAAATGATGATAAAAATATAAGCGCCGAGCGCAAGGCCGCAATTATAGACGGCTTTGGCGAAGCATGGATTTCAACTATACATGCTTTTGCGAGAAGAATTATAAGTGAGTCGGGGCTTAACGTTGACATTGAGCCGAAGGCCGATGTTATATCTAAGCCGCAGGAAGAAAATTTTTGGAATGATATAGCGCAGGCGGTTGAGTTCGGAAATTTAAGAAATTTAGCGCGGGGCTACGGCAATAAAGAGCTGTTGGACTTAGCGAGCGAACTTGATGCTGACGCAAATATCAGCGCGGCAGTAGGTAAATGGAGCGCAAGGGCGTTAAGCGAACTTGCAAATAATGCAGCTGAGCTTCATGCGTCGCTGGGCAGCAGCTGGCGGGAATTTTTAGAGCATGATTATATAAGCGATGCAAGAAAAAATTTAAAGGCTGTCTTGCATGATATTTGGCTTGATGCGTTTAACACTTGGGGCGGTATATTTGATGATTTGCGCGATGTGATAACTGAAAAGGGCGAGATTGATTTAAAGAAAGGCAAGAGCAGCTCGGCAAATTTTTTGTTATATTGCTGCATGAATAATTATTATGAGATTAAAATTAAAAATAATAATAATATAAATGATGAGGATTTAGAGAAATTTTATGAGCAGATAGTGTTTGATAAAAGCATCAAGGCACACGGTAATGAGCCGTTTAAAAGCATTAAGTCTATGCTGGGCATGACTTTAGGCGGCTGGCGCAAAACTCAGCCTAATTTAAAAGTAAATGATATTTCAAGCTTGGAGCAAGGGCTGTATGAATCTTTAAAGAAATTTTGTGCGCTGTCATGGGGCTTATGGGACGAGATGAAGCGGCGGCGCGGCCTGTTGTCGTTCGGCGATATGATACTGCACGCCCGCGATGCCTTAAGCAAGCAGGATAAGCTTAAAGATTTTAAATATATTCTGGTAGATGAGTTTCAGGACACTGATCCGTTGCAGTTTAAGTTAATAAAAGCTTTGATTAATGATAATACTGGCTTGTTTGCCGTCGGAGATTTGAAGCAGTCGATCTATAGCTTTAGACATGCTGCGCCGGACTTATTCGCCGAGCTGATTAGTAAAAATAAAAATAATAATATCGAGCTTGACGTGAGCTTTAGGACGCGGGCGGATTTATTAAATAAAATAAATAATTTATTTGCGCATATCTGGGCTGACGGGCTTGGCAAGTCGGAGGCGATGCGGCGGCTGAAGTTTAAAGCAGTGAACGCGGCGCGGAGTGACGGCGGCAATTTGCCTGAGTTAAGCTTTGTATTATGCGACAGTTTAAGCGCTGCTGACTTTAGGCTCACGCTTGCTAATGCGCTTGCACGGCAAATTTTATTCTGGGTGAATAATAAATATACTGTATGGGACAAGGCGAGCGGTTTAATCAGGCCGGTTAAGTTCAGTGATTTCACTGTTTTATTTAGAACCCGTACGCCGTATGAAGCTGTAGAGCAGGCGTTTAATGATATGGGTGTGCCGGTGCGGGCTGATTTAAGCAAGAATTATTTTTCGCGCGGCGAAGTCGGCGACATTATAAATTTGCTTAGAGCCTGTGCTGATAAAGATGACAGCGCTTCGCTTGCGGGCTGGCTTGTATCGCCGCTGTCAGGCGTTGCAAGAGATAAAGCATTAAATTTAATCGAGCAAGCGGCTATTAATTCTCAAAAAATTTATAAAGTCTTAGAGCCTGAAATTTTAGACAGGCTTAATTATTTAGCTAATATAGGCTTAAGGGAAGGGCCGGCGGAGCTTATCGCAATATTTGACCGTGACAGGACGTGGCTTGAGTATTATAAACCCGATGAGCGGGTTAGGGCGATTAGAAATATTCGCAATGCAGTTAATTTAGCTAAGTCATTCCAGAGCAGCGGCAGCGCGGCGAGCTTGACTGCCTGTGCCGACTGGATGGCGCGGGCAATGCGCCGCAGAATTAATTTAGAAGAGCCGTCATGGCACGACCCTGACGACAACAGCGTATTGCTTACGACTATATTTAAGTCCAAAGGGCTTGAGTATCCAGTTACGATTATATTTGACGATAATAATAAATCCGGCAGAGATCCGGCGTTAAGAGCGTCGAAAGAGCTTGGCCTCGCCTTTACTGCAATGCCTGATGAGTTAGCTGACGAGTCGAATACTAATAATTTAGCGGACTGGAGCAAATTTTTTGCAGCGCAGGGCGAAAGCGATGAAGATATGCGGTTATTTTACGTCGCAGCGACCCGGGCGCAGGACGCGTTAGTAATCTGCGGCAATAGAGATTTAAATAAAGACAGCTGGACGGCTCTTGCATTAAAATATTTTATTGAGACCGGCGAATTAGACGAGAGTTTAAATAATTTAAATAATTTTAATATTATATTCGCCGAAGCTGATGCGCAAAATTTAAATAATATGCAGAGCTTAAAGCCCGCAGCTGTTAATAGTGTGATAAATAATTTAATTCAAATAAAAAATTCAGGCCAAGCTATGAGCCTAAGCAGTCTGTCAGCGACGGCGTTTGCACTTTACGAGTGGTGTCCGCTTGCGTGGCGGATGCGCTATAGTCAGGGCATAAATTTAAAATATGCAGCTGTGAGAATTAATGTTAATGTTAATAATGAAGAGTCTGAGGATGCGGAGCGCATAGAGCATATAGTTAATGGAGCTGAGATCGGCAGCTTGGCTCATTGGCTGTTAGCTCATAATTTAAATTTAAATTTAATTACGCGCGATGATCTGCCGTATTATCTGCGCTCGGTCTGGGACGATGAGAGTTCGCGCAATGCAGTCTTAAAAATTTTAAATGATTTTAATAATTCTGAGATTAGCGCGGTGCTGCGCAGCAAAAATAATTTGTATCGTGAGGCCGGATTTAAAATTAATTTTAATAATATAATTTTGTCAGGCTCTATGGACGTAGTCTGGAATGATGACGGCGATTGGCACGTCTTAGATTATAAGACTGCGTTGAAGGCTCACGCGCCCGACGAGCTTTATAAATCGCAGCTTGAATTTTACGCGTTGGTCTTAAGGGAGAGCGCGTTATTAAATGATAAAAGTTTTAACTCAGTGCAGGCCGGAATTATTTATCTGCGTGATGACAATAATAATAAAGGCTTGGAGACGTGGCAAGTTACCGGCTGGGATAATCTGCGGCAAAGGGTTTTAAACGCAGCGCACGGTGCAGCGGTCGGTGAGTTTGAGCCTAATTTAAACCGCTGCGCGGCTTGCCCGTGGCGCGATGACTGTTTAATTAATAATTAATTTAATCATGAAAGCAAAAGTAAATAAGACTAACGCATTAAGAATATTGGACGCGGCGAAAGTTAAGTATGAGCTAATGAGCTTGAATTTGCCCGAGCCGGTTGCAGTGAGTGCGCGTCAAGTTGCCGAAATATTAGGCAGGCGGCCTGAAGTTGTATTTAAAACGCTTGTGACCGTCGGCAAGAGCCGCGAGCATTATGTATTTGTTGTGCCTGGGGCAGCCGAACTTGACCTGCGCAAGGCGGCCAAGGCAGTGGGCGAGAAGTCAATCGAATTAATTCATGCCAAAGAGCTGCTGCCATTGACCGGCTACGTTCACGGCGGCTGCTCGCCCGTCGGCATGAAAAAATTTTTTAAGACAGTGATAGACGCTTCGGCTGCAAATTATGAAACTATAATCGTCAGCGCGGGGCGTATCGGCCTGCATATTGAAATCTCGCTCGAAGAGCTGCGCAAAGTCATTAACTTCAGCCTTGCAGATATAAGAGATATAGCCAATGATTAAAAAATTAAATTATTCTATTGGCCAGAATAATTCCCAGATGCTCTGTTTCACGTTCCAGCCGGATGATGAAGACGCACCGCTGCGGCTATACGACTTTTTGATATGTATAAAATTATTCCATTCGTAATAAGGCTCGGAGAGTATTACTCCATCGGGGACGTCGGCCTGAATTTTAGCAGCGGTGTTCACCTCGTACCAGAAGACCACGTCAACTCGGCCCGAGGCGAGTGCTGCTGTTCTTGCGCCGGATTCAACGCTGATTAGCTCAACGTTCATGCCGAGTGCATTGCCGATTTCCGCCAGCACAGCAGTATTAAATCCGGCCGGCGTCCCGTCAGCAGCTATGAAGTCTATCGGCGGCAAGTCGCCCGTTACAGCCACGCGCAGAGTGTCAGCGCCATCAAACTTTTCGAATTTAACCGGCTCAGTGTCTGCTTTGCCGGCTGCTGTGATATAACGGCCTTCCAGCGCAGCTAAACGCCAATTTCCTCTCATATCGCTAAGCGCCGCGTTAAATTTATCACGCAAGTCCTGCCTGTCAGCGCGGAAGCCGAATGCAAGGCCGTAAGCGCCCTTTGCCCTGAGATTGAGCGTTGCCTCGTACTCTTGAGTCTGGCTAAGTAAATAATTTGCCGCCGCCTCGGGCAGCACCATCTGATTTATCTCACCGGCAGAGAGCGCCATCTGCATAGCCGTCAGCGATTCATAAAATCTAACAATAACTTCCAGATTTTCATTGTTCGGCGCAAATGTCTTTTTCCATACCGCTGCAAACTCATCTTCAGTCGAGTTAAGCTTAGATAAAATACCAAGCTTCAGCATCCGTATCTCTGCCGCCTCAGAATAATAACTTAAACTTAAAAATAAAAATGCGCATAGTCCAAAGGCTGCAAATAAAAATTTTCTCATCTAATAAATCAGTCCTCTCATAAAATTAAGCAATAATTATAATATTATAATCAACATTTTCAAAAAATTTTTTTGATAGCTCTTAGGCAGTCACAAAATTTATAAATTTATAAAAATATCAAGGTTTTTGGAAGAATTTAAATAACAAAAATGCAAAGATAAAATAAAATAATTTATCTTTGCATTAAATTATATATTATTAATTTATTAGCTTAAATAATCCCAGTCAGCAGCTCTTCAGCTTCAAGCTCAAGCTCTTTCATCCATTCGCGCTTGCTTGCAATATACTGCGCATCGCTGCCAAGCCTTTCAAGCGCATCTAAATTAATTTTAATATTCTCAAGCGCGCTCAGCAAGCCCGCGTGAGCCTGCACTGCCCCGACTACTAAATCGCTCTTCGCATTTGCATTAGACTTATTTAATAAATTTTTAGCAAGTCTCATAATCTCAATGCAACAGCCCGCGACTTTTTCCGGCGGAACTATTGCGCCTTGATAGGCATCCTGCACGGCAAGTTTACGCGCCGCGATCTCATCGTCAGAATTTTTAGGCAATTTAAACGCCGCCATGACTTTATTATACGCATCGTTATCTTCCTGCAGCGCATCTATAGCTTTATAAATTAATTTATTAGCTTTTAATAACGCAGCTTGAACTAAATCTTCAAACTCGGCGTATTTATCACGGCCTTTAGTTAAATTGCACAGCATAGAAATTAACGCCGCACCCATAGCGCAGCTTACAGCCGCCGCACTGCCGCCGCCCGGCGCAGGCAAGCTTGACCCCAGCTGCTCTAAAAATTCCTGTAATTTTAAATCTTTTATCATAATTTAAATTAATTTAAAATTTTAAAATAATCCCGTGATCTTACCGTTCTCGTCAATGTCAATATTCAAAGCTGCAGGCTTCTTAGGCAGACCAGGCATAGTCATTATCGCGCCGGTCACTGCAACTAAAAATCCTGCACCGGCTGACAAGCGCACTTCCCGCACTGTAATTCTAAAGTTTTCAGGCCGGCCGATTTTATCAGCATCATCCGAGAGCGAGTACTGCGTCTTGGCCATGCAGACTAATAAATTATCTTTGCCTAAGTCATGAATTAACTTTAAATCTTTCTCAGCCTGCGCCGTGAAATCTACGCCGTCCGCTCCATAAATTTCACGCGCTATAGCGGCCATCTTGTCTTTAGGGCTTAAATTCTCATCATAAATAAATTTAAAATTATTATCTTTCTCGCAAGCTTTAACGACTTTCTCGGCCAGAGCTTTGCCGCCGTTGCCGCCGCTTGCCCAGACGTCGCTTAATGCAAACTCAGCGCCTAACTCAGCACACTTTGCTTCAACTAATTTTAATTCCGCCTCAGTGTCCGACGGGAATTTATTTATCGCAACGACAACCGGCAAGCCAAATTTTTTAATATTCTCGATATGCTTTTCTAAATTCGGAATTCCGGCTGCAAGAGCATCTAAATCCTCGCTGGCTAAGTCGGCTTTGGCCTTGCCGCCGTGCATCTTCAATGCCCTTACAGTCGCAACGACTACTACAGCGTCCGGCCGTAAATTTCCAAGCCTGCATTTTATATTTAAAAATTTCTCAGCGCCTAAGTCAGCGCCGAACCCGGCTTCAGTGACTAAATAATCAGCTAATTTTAATCCAAGTTTAGTTGCCTGAATACTATTGCAGCCATGAGCGATATTTGCGAACGGCCCGCCGTGAATAAACACCGGCGATCCCTCGAGCGTCTGCACTAAATTCGGCTTAATCGCATCTTTTAATAATACAGCCATAGAACCGGCGGCGCCTATGTCGCTTGCAGTCACCGGCTTATTGTCATAAGTATATGCTAATATCATCCGGCCAAGCCGAGCCTTCAAGTCCATTAAGTCATCAGCTAAACATAATATAGCCATCACTTCGGACGCGACTGTAATATCAAAGCCGCTCTCACGAGGCACGCCGTTTAATCTTCCGCCTAAGCCTATAATCACATTGCGCAATGCACGCTCATTTAAATCCAACACTCGCTTAAAGACAATGCGCCTTGGATCGATATTAAGCTCGTTGCCCTGCTACAAATGATTGTCGAGCATGGCCGCGCATAAATTATGGGCAGCCGTAATAGCGTGAAAATCTCCCGTGAAATGCAGATTAATATCTTCCATTGGGATTACCTGAGCGTAACCGCCGCCAGCTGCGCCGCCCTTAATTCCAAAGCTCGGACCAAGCGACGGCTCACGTAACGCTGCCGCAGCCTTCTTGCCTATTTTATTAAGACCGTCAGTCAAGCCAACGCTCGTAGTAGTCTTGCCCTCACCCGCAGGCGTAGGCGTAATAGCCGTAACTAAAATTAATTTGCCGTTCTTATTATCTTTTACTTTATTAAATAACTCCCGCGAGACTTTTGCTTTATATTTGCCGTATAATTCCAAATCATCCGGCTCGATGCCAAGCTTCGCCGCAACGTCAGTTATTAATTCAGGCTTCGCCGCCTGCGCTATCTCTATATCGCTTAAGTATGCCATTAACAAATCACTTCCAGATTTTTAAATTTTATTTCAAAAAAAT
>JAFUXM010000064.1 GCA_017470785.1 Synergistaceae bacterium | reverse complement strand
TTTGTGTGTCTTTTTTAGCTTTATTATATCGTATTAATCTGGATTGAACCGGAGAGTAAAGATAAGAAAAAGCCCCTGATTTAGGGGCTTAGTTTATTAATCTGGATTTATTTATTTTTTAAATTGGTGGAGATAAGGGGATTCGAACCCCTGACCTCTTGAATGCCATTCAAGCGCTCTCCCAACTGAGCTATATCCCCGAACACGCAATAAATTATACTAAATTTAAATTTTATGTCAAGATATTTTTTCTTAAATAATTTTGCTCACGGCCTCTTTCATACATCTAACATAATCGCCGACAGGCTTCACTGCATCGCGGCCATGCTCGGCTATTATCTTCACTATAGCACTGCCGACTATCACGCCGTCGGCGTAACGCGCCATCTTCTCAGCCTGCTCGGGCGTAGAAATTCCAAAGCCGACCGCACATGGCTTATTAGAGCTGGCGCGTATCGTCTTCACTATTGCGCCTATGTCAGTGCTGATCTCGCTGCGGACTCCGGTAACGCCCAAGGACGAGACTATATAAATAAATCCTTCTGCATCGCCAGCGATCTTAGCAATTCGCTGCTCGGAAGTCGGCGCGATCATCGAGATTAAATCAACTCCATGCGCCCGGCAAATCTCTTTAAACTCGCCGCTCTCTTCATACGGCACGTCCGGCAGAATTAATCCGGCTATTCCAAGCTCTTCGCAGCATGATAAAAATTTCTCAGCCCCGTACGAGAACACTACGTTGGCATACGTCATGAAAATTAACGGCGTGCTTATATTTAAACCGCTCACAAGCTCAAAAATTTTGTCGGTAGTTGCGCCGCTTGCTAAAGCCCTCAAGCTCGCCTGATGAATGACCGGCCCCTCGGCTGTCGGGTCTGAGAACGGTATGCCAAGCTCGATTAAGTCCGCACCGCTTGTCGCCATCTCTTCTATAATTAATTTAGTAGTCTCTAAGTCAGGATCGCCGCACGCAATGTACGGTATAAACGCCTTGCCTCTTTTAAACGCCTCGCTAATTTTATTGCTCATCTAGCTCACCTCTTATCTAACTGCGGCCATCACTCGGCTATGCTCTCGCCCCGGTAACGCGCAATCGCCGCGCAGTCCTTGTCGCCGCGGCCTGATAACGTCACAACTATAATCTTATCATTCGCAAGCTCCGGCGCAAGTTTCATTGCATAAGCCAACGCATGAGCCGACTCTATGGCCGGAATAATTCCTTCTTGACGCGATAAATATTCAAATGCGTTGACGGCCTCGTCATCTGTTATAGTTGCATACTCGGCGCGTTTCGTATCGTAAAGCCAGGCGTGCTCAGGGCCAATTCCCGGGTAGTCAAGCCCAGCTGAGATAGAATACACCGGCGCAATCTGCCCGTACTCGTCCTGACAAAAATATGACTTCATGCCGTGAAAGATCCCAAGCTTTCCAGTGTGAATAGTAGCCGCAGTATCCGGTGTGTCTATGCCTCGGCCGGCCGCTTCACAACCGATTAATCTCACTTC
The DNA here is from genome assembly GCA_017470785.1 of Synergistaceae bacterium. Taxonomy (GTDB): domain Bacteria; phylum Synergistota; class Synergistia; order Synergistales; family Aminobacteriaceae; genus JAFUXM01. The sequence continues at coordinate 9,056 of JAFUXM010000064.1, read as the reverse complement.
TTTATCTTCGATAAAATTATAAAAACTGCCTATCGCGTTCGATCCGCCGCCTACGCACGCTATCACATAGTCCGGCAGCCGTCCCTCACGCTCTAATACTTGCTCCTTAATCTCACTCGATATAACTGCCTGAAAGTCACGTACTATAGTCGGAAACGGATGCGGCCCCATCACAGACCCTAAGCAATAATGCGTATCGCTAATACGCCGCGTCCACTCTCTAAACGCTTCAGACACTGCGTCCTTTAACGTGCCAGTTCCAGTGTCAACCGAGATTACCTGCGAACCAAGCAGCCGCATTTTATAGACATTTAACGCCTGACGTTTAATATCCTCGCAGCCCATAAACACTACGCATTCCATTCCCATTAATGCCGCTGCCGTTGCAGTCGCAACACCGTGCTGGCCTGCTCCGGTCTCAGCGATTAAACGCGTCTTGCCCATCTTCTTTGCTAATAACGCCTGCCCTAACACATTATTTATCTTATGCGCTCCAGTATGATTTAAGTCCTCGCGCTTTAAATAAATTTTCGCGCCGCCTAAATCACGCGTCACTTTCTCAGCAAAGTAAAGCAAGCTTGGCCGGCCTGCATAATTATTAAATAAATCTTGCAGCTCCTGCTTAAAATCTTTATCGTCTTTATAGAAATTATAGGCGCGCTCAAGCTCTATCACTGCGTTCATCAAAGTTTCCGGTATATACTGCCCGCCGTGAACTCCAAAACGGCCCTTCACTCCTTCACTCATAAAGTCTTCACCTCTTTATCGCTTTATTTATATTAAAATTTAATTAATTTATTTTGCTGAAATCTATTTGCTTGTGATGCTCACGCACGGCCTTTATAAACTTCATCATCTTTCTGTAATCTTTAACGCCGTTCTCCTCAACGCCTGAGCTTACGTCAACTGCATACGGCGCAGCGTATAAATTCAACGCCTCTTCAACATTCTCAGCCGTAAGGCCACCAGCTAAGAAATAAGGCCGTTTAACTCTATTCGTAAGCGACCAGTCAAAGCGCTGGCCGTCACCGGCACCGCCGTCAAGCATTATATAATCAGCCAGCGAACATACAGCCCTGTCAATTACAGATACGTCCGTGACTTTAAAAGCATTTATAATATCGCAGCGTATATACTCGCGCAGTGTGCAAACGTACTCCTCAGTCTCGTTGCCGTGAAGCTGCACCGCGTCAAGCTGTACCATGTCCGCGCACATCCCCACCGTCTTTAACGACTCATTAACAAATACGCCTATAACTTTTATCTTGGGATTAAGTTTAGTCCGCAGCATCGCCGCGTGCTCCGGCGCAATGAACCGCCTGCTCTTCGGCGCAAACACAAAGCCTATATAATCAGGCATCAACTCATTCGCAATCCCGATCTCCATTAAATGCTTTAACCCGCAGACCTTTATCTTCACAGCCATAAATCATTCCCACTTTCTTTCACTTAATTTTAAATTTTTAAATTTTCGCTAAATTCAATCTTAAAGCATTAGAAACTACACAAAAGCTCGATAAGCTCATCGCCGCAGCGCCGAACATCGGATCTAACGAGAAGCCCCATAAGCCTGCCGCTAACGGAATGCCTATTACATTATAAATAAATGCCCAGAATAAATTTTCATGAATATTGCTTAAAGTCTTACGGCTTAATCTTATTGCCGAGGCAACATCTTTCAAACTGCTCTTAACTAACACTACATCGGCTGCATCGATTGCAACGTCCGCGCCTGCGCCGATTGCAAATCCAGTGTCAGCGCTCGTCAAAGCCGGCGCATCGTTAATACCATCACCGACCATCGCAACTTTGCCCTGAGATTTTAAATCTTTAATAACTTTATCCTTGCCGTCAGGCAGCACTCCGGCTATAACTTCATCTACTCCGGCCTCATTGCCTATAGCTCTTGCAGTCCGCTCATTATCACCAGTCAACATTACAACTTTTATATTTAAATCCTTAAGCTCTTTAATAGCCTCTTTGCTGTCGGGCTTTATAGTATCTGCAACTGCGATTATGCCTAATAACTCACTGCCCTTCGCAAATAACAACGGCGTCTTGCCCTGACTTGCTAAATCTTCAGCCTGCGATTTTATTTCATTATCTAAATCTAAATTTTCGCTAATAAATTTCAAGCTTCCGGCTAATAATTTCTTATCATCATAAACTGCCTCAAGGCCATTGCCGGGCAATGCCTTAAAATCTTTAACTTCAAGCGCATTTATATTTTTTAATTCAGCAAATTTCATAACTGCCTTGGCCAACGGATGCTCGCTCTTAGCCTCCAACGCCGCAGCGTATCTCACTAAATCTTCTTCATTTATATTTATATTATTATTAGCTATAACATCCGTGACTTTCGGCTCGCCGCTTGTAATAGTCCCGGTCTTGTCAAGCGCAGCTATCTTAACTTTGCCGGCCTGCTCAAGCGCTTCAGCGGTCTTAAATAAAATTCCGTGCCTTGCTCCAACGCCGCTGCCTACCATCACAGCCACCGGCGTGGCAAGGCCAAGTGCGCACGGGCAGCTTATTACTAATACAGCTATGCCATATGCTAAAGCTGCGCCAAAACCTTTGCCGACTAACAGCCACGCTATTACAACTATAAACGCAATTAAAATCACAGCCGGAACAAACACACCGCATACTTTATCAGCTATCTTAGCAACCGGCGCTTTGCCTGCCGACGCATCACTCACCATCTTTATAATCTGCGCTAAAGCCGTATCCTCTCCAACTCTCACAGCCTCGCACTTTATAAATCCAGATTGATTTATAGTCGCTGCCGAGACCATATCGCCAACAGCTTTATCAACCGGTATGCTCTCGCCAGTAAGCGCAGCCTCGTTTATTGCAGTCTCGCCCTCTATGATAATTCCGTCAACCGGCACGCTCCCGCCGGGCTTAACTATAAATATATCGCCCTTTTTAACATTTTCAATTTTTACTTCTACTTCTAAATTATTTTTTATAATAATTGCCGTCTTAGGCGCAAGCTTCATTAAACTCTTAAGCGCGTTAGTCGTCTTGCCCTTAGACCTCGCCTCTAACATCTTTCCAACAGTAATTAAAGTCAAGATCATTCCGGCTGATTCAAAATAAAACTGCATCATATAATCCATTACAGCCTTACTATCGCCGTCAGCCTGCGCCCTCGTCATCAAAAACAATACAACGACGCTCCACGCGAACGAAGCCATAGCTCCCATCGCAACAAGCGTATCCATATTAGGCGCTAAGTGCCATAAGCTCTTAAAGCCGCTTATAAAAAATTTTTGATTAATAATCATGATTATTGCAGCTAAGATTAACTGCACAAGCCCCATCGCAACATGATTATTATCAAAAAATTTAGGCAAAGGCCAGCCCCACATCATGTGTCCCATCGAGAAATACATTAATATAACTAAAAATCCCAACGAGAAAATTAAACGCCTCTTTAACAGCGGCGTATCTTTATCCTCTAATAAATCTATATCTTTATCTATATTTTTATCAGCACTATTTTTAACTTCATCTTTTAACTTAGCTCCATAGCCGGCCTTCTCAACTGCTGCAATTACAACTTCAGGCAATACACTGCCCTCAACTCTCATCGAGTTAGTTAATAAATTTACAGCGCAAGATTTAACATCATCAAGCTTCTTAACGGCCTTTTCAACCCTCGCACTGCAGGCCGCGCAGCTCATCCCAGTTATAATATAATCGCTCATAATTTATATTCACCTTTTAATTTAAATTTTTAAACTCAACTATAGTTACGCCGAATCCTTACTCGAACCCATATGCCCATGGGTTCTCAACCTGTCGCCGCCAAGCCTATAATTCAATTTAATTTTTAAACTCGACTATAGTAACTCCAAATCCGCCTTCGCCCTCACCGCCTAATCTATAGCTCTTAACATATTTCTTTAATAAGCGCTCGCATAACGCATGAACCTCACGGCGCAAAATTCCTTCGCCGCGGCCGTGTATAACCGTGACGCTTGAGTAATGCGCCCGATAAGCTCTATCTAAATACGTCTCGACTAACGGCATAGCCTCACCGACTAACATCCCGCGTACCATTATCGACATCGGCACGCTCTCAATCTTCATTAACGCATCAGCATTCGCAGGCGGCGTAACTGCCTTGGCCTTCTTCGCAGTCGGCAATAAATTTTTAACAGGCACTTCAACGTGCATCGCTCCGGCAATTAATACAGCTTTATTTTTATCAATGCTCTCTATCAGCCCGACTATGCCGCTGCCGGCAACTTGCACCGTCATTCCGGCTTCAGGCTTAAATTCCGTAGGCTTACTTTCAATCTCACGCGTCACGCGCTTATTAAAATGCTTGTCCATCACGTTTCTAATCTTTTTAATCTCGTGACTATGGCCGCTGATCTCAGCCTGCGCTGCGCTCTTCACTGCCTTATCGAATTTATCAAGTTTATTCATCATGCCCCGCGACGTCTCTTCTGCCCTGCGCAATAATATCTCAGCCTTTTTATCAGCCGCTTCCATGATTTTATCGCGCTGAAAATCTATCTCGGCTACCCGGTCTTTATAGACTTGCTTTAACCTCTCGGCCTCGGCTAAATTATTTTTAAATTTGCTCTCAGCTCTGTCAAGCGCCGCACGCCGCGCGTTTAATTCTGTCATAATGTCCTCAGCTGATTTATCAAGCTCTTCATCAAGCGAACTCTGCGCAAGTTTCAGCACGCTTTCAGGCATTCCGTAACGTTTAGCTATCATCAATGCGTTGCTCTTGCCAGGCACGCCCATTAATAATTTATACGTCGGCTTTAAATTCACTGCGTCAAATTCCATGCTCGCGGTCTCGACGCCCTGAGTTGCCAACGCATATTGCTTAATTGCATTATGATGCGTAGTTGATAAAGTTATAGAGCCGCGCTGCCTTAACGTCTCCAATATTGCGACACCCAAGGCCGCGCCTTCCTGCGGATCAGTGCCAGCGCCCAACTCGTCAAGCAATATCAGCGAATTTTTACTCGCGTGATTTAATATATAAATTATTTTCTTTAAGTGCGAACTGAAAGTCGAAAGATTTTGCTCGATACTTTGCTCATCGCCTATGTCTTCATATATATTATCAAAGCTGCCGATGCGCGTGCCGTCTCTTGCAGGCACAGGCAGGCCAAGCCATGTTAATATCACTAATACTCCGACTGTCTTTAATACAACAGTCTTGCCGCCGGTATTCGGACCGGTTATCACTAAATTATTAAATTCCAGCAGCTTAGCCTTGCCGAATGCTTTCACGTCTCGCGCCGACAGCTTATTATTAAACTTAACTCCGCAAGAGACATCAACCGGCACGGCCTTATCTTTCAAAGCCGGATGCCTCGCTCCGACTAAATTAAACTCAGGCCGCTTTACCAGCTCCGGCACGACAAAATCACGCTTAACTCTAATTAATTCATAGCACGCGTTTAATAAATCTAAAATTCCTAACACATGCTCGGCCTCGGCGATTGCCTTATCACGCGATAAAATTTTACGCGTCAGCTCAGCAAGTATTCTATGCTCTTCGTCGTGTTCATCGCGCGACTTCATCATTAAATTATTATTAATAGCTGAGAGTGCGCGGGGTTCCATGTAAACAGAATTACCCGAGCCGCTGCGTTCAAGTGCAAGCCCGGGAAATCTATTTATATATTCCTGCCGCACAAGCATCAAAAAGCGTCCGCCGCGCCATGACAGCGAACGCTCCTGCAGCATATTTAATATATTATTATCTTCAAATAATTTTTGCGCAGTCCGCCGACCGCTGCGCTTCAATGCGTCAAGCTCAGATCTAATATCAAATAACTTGGGCGACGCGTTATCACTCAGCCGCCCCGAGTCCTCAATTACTTTCAGCGCGTCAAGCTCCGGCGCAAAATCTCTAAGCCGCCGCCGCAAATTCTCAAGCTCCGGCAGATCTTTACTACTAATTAAATTATAAAGCTCATCGCGAATTAAATTAGCTGCGCTTAACAAAGCCCTTACGCTTAATAATTCTTCGCCTGACAAAACGCCGCTGGTCTTAGCAGCATTAAACAACGGCGTGACAAGCTCAAGCCCAGCGCCTATATTCACGCCAGCGCCCTTAGCATCCAATAAATTTATAAATTCACTTAATAATTTAAAGCGTTTGCTAAGCTGCTCGAAGTCCGGCGCAATTTTTAAATTCTCAAGCACATATGCGCCCAGCTCGCTTGCCAGCCGCTCTTTAAACGGCGTTAATGCCTTATTAAATTCTAAAATCTCAAGTACAGAAGCATCGACGTTCATTTAATTTAATTAACAGCTCCGGTCAGTGCGCTAAAGTCTATTATCTTAAATTCCTGCAGCAAGTCTCTCACGGGCGGCCACACCTGACCTGCTATCTTCATCGCGTAGCTCTGATCCATCCAGTCCGTCGGAATTAAATTATTAAAAGTAATTAACAGCACGTAAGCTATTAAAATCAGCGCAGCGCCCTTAAACACGCCTATAACAACTCCAAACACATGATCTACAAACGATAATTTAGCCGCCTGCACTACCATTGACAATAAAGAATTTAACAGCGCAAAGACTAACGAGACCGCGATGAATAATGCGACGCCGCAGATAATCGCAAGTATCGTCGGGTCAACGCTGCTCAAGCTGGTGATATATTTTGTGATATTCTTAGCTAAGGGCTGCGCGAACCGCCAGCCGCAGAACAAGCTAGCAAAAAATCCGACAAGCCCGACTATCTCGCCGGAAAATCCCCGAAATAATCCCCTGACAAGAAAGAACGATAAAATTATTGCCGACACTACATCAACGATTAAAGCAGCATTAACATCCATAAAACTTATCCTCCATCTTAAAACTTAAAATTAAAATTCAAGCTATACATTAAAACTTTAAATATTTTATAATATATTCTTAAAAATTTTTAAAAATTTTTGTCTGCAATAGCACCCGCTAATTTTTTAAATTTTTGCTAATAAAAAAGCGGCGCGTGATTTGCTCACAGCGCCGCCATGAAATTTAATTTTTAATTATTAAAATTATTTTTCGCTTGCCTTAATCTGCACAAAGGACGTTGAGCCTTCGCGCTCGATTAATAAAATTACGAACTCATCGCTTGATTTAACGGCCTGCTTTAAGTCATTTAAATTTTTAATCTCGTGATTATTCACTTCGATTAATAAGTCGCCTGATCTCACGCCTGCCTGAAATGCCGGTGAGTTCGGCGTTACGCCTGCGATAACAAGGCCGACCGCATTATCCTTTAATTTAAATTTCCTGCGCATATTTGCCGTTAATTCAAGCACGTCTTCGATGCCGAATTTCTCAAGCAGTTTACTTGACTCGCCTTTAGCGTCTTGACTATCAATCTCTGCCGGTCTGCCGTCGGCTGTATCAGGCCGCTCGTCGAGCTTGATTTTAATATTTAAATTTTTGCCGCGCCGGATGACTTTTAACTCAGTCTCTGAACTCGGAGCAAGCGTGCGGATTTTCTGCACGAACCAGTTCACGTCTTTTACTTTCTCGCCGTTGACGTGAGTGATAATATCGCCGCGTTTTAAGCCGCCCTTTTCAGCCGCTGAATCTTTAAACACGTCGCCTAAGATTACTCCGCCCTCTAAGTCCTTAATATTATTCAGCTTTGCCATCTCGGGCGTGACGTTCTGAATGGACACGCCGAGCCAGCCGCGCTTGACTTTGCCGAATGATACTAAGTCATTCATGACCTCTTTGGCCATATTGACGGGAATGGCGAAGCATATGCCCTGCGCATACGGAATAATGGCCGTATTAATGCCTATTACTTTGCCGTCCATGTTTAATAACGGGCCGCCGGAGTTGCCGGGGTTGATTGCCGCGTCGGTCTGCAAAAATCCGTCGAAGTTCACGTCCTGCGCATGGACGCTGCGGTTCTTAGCCGATATAACGCCGGTCGTAACGGTCTGCTCCAAGCCATAGGGATTGCCTATTGCGACAACGCCTTCACCGACTTCTAATAAATCCGAGTCGCCGAGTTCTAACACCGGCAGGTCTTTATTATCAACATCGATTTTAATTACGGCCAAGTCATACGTCGGGTCTTTGCCTAAAATTCTTGCGTCATAAATTTTGCCGTCGGAGAGCGTCACGCGTATAATATCGACGCCGTCAACGACATGATTATTAGTTAATATCTGGCCGTCCTTGCTGACTATGAAGCCTGAGCCGCGGCCCTTCATCGGGACAGAGCGCGTGAAGTCTTTAAACGCATCGCCGAAGAAATGTTTAAAGAACGGATCGTCGTCGAACGGGAACGGCGAGATGCGCTGCGTCGCTTTTTTCTCAACGTCGATGTTCACGACTGCCGGCGACGCGTTTTTAACTATCTGCACGACAGGATGCTGCGCGTTCGGCGCAGATAACGCAAATGCCGCGCTTGCAGTCATGGCCAAAATAAATATTAAGCCTGCTAAAATTTTTTTGCTCTTAAGCATAATAAATTACAACCTCCGTTAATAAATATATAAAATTAAAAAATCATAAAGATTAATTAACGTCAAAGATTTTAAACGTGAACGAAAATTTTTCCATACGAGTTTCTACTGAATTAATTTTAATTTAATTTATTTAATATTATAATAATTTTTAATTTTATTTTGCGAGGGAGGCTGTTTATTCAGATGGTAAGGCGTGAGAATTTAGTTGAAGTGAACGGGCTGGCCGGCGGCAAAGGCATAGCGCGGGTGCATCATGTAGTTGGACTTGAGGAGCTGTTAGGCCACGGCAGGCTTTATGCGCGGGTTGTGCTTCCGCCCGGAGCGAGCGTCGGTTGGCATCAGCATGTGCGGGATACCGAGCCTTATTATATATTAAGCGGCGAGGGCGATTTCTACGAGAGCGATATTAACAACGTGAACGAGCGTCATCACACGAAAGTCGGCCCAGGGGACGTGTGCGTGATTCAGGTCGGGCAGTGGCACTGCATGGAAAATAATTCTGATAAAGATTTAGAGTTCATGGCTTTAATTTACAACGAGCAGGGCTATGACAACAGCGAGAATTAAATTTTAGATTTTAAAATTTTTAGA
>JAFUXM010000063.1 GCA_017470785.1 Synergistaceae bacterium | reverse complement strand
CACTGGATGTTATCCGACGCGAAAGAGACGTATATCATCGAGTGCATCGACGGTGAGCTCATCGTGAGAAACGACACGGCAAATATTATGACGAATTTCTACGTCAATTACGCGCCGAAAACTGCATACGCAAAGCACATAGCGCAGGCAGGGCAGAAAGTTGCGGGCAAAGCCTATCATGACTTCCCAATTCTCACGCCTCACGCCTGCGGGGTTGAGCGTTACGCCATACTCAAAGAGCATTACGCCGAGGGCGGAAAATCAGCTGAAGCGATGGCTAAGTTAATGGAACGCGTGAAATACACTCAGGCTTACGAAGCTGACACCGAACCATTCTGGTACACGGAGTTCAACGAGGATGATTTGACAATCGCGAATACGCCCATGGACTTCAAAGCAGTTATCCAGACCCAAATAGCCACTTACAAGCTGCGCGACCGGGACATCCAGCCCAATAACTTCTGGCAGACCTGGCACACGTCGGTCTATGACCTCGTGAACAAGACGCTCAGGCTGAACATTCAGGAAGACTACTCGAAGCACTACGATTTTAAATTAGACTAATCGATGAGGGAGAGCTTGCCTCTCCCTTTTCCGCAATTCAAATCAAAATATATAAATTAATTAAAAAAGAAAGGCAAAACAAATGGCAAAGATTGCAGACAAAGTTTACAGAAACGCTAAAGTTTATTCTGTAAAATTGGACGGCAGTGAAATACACGCGCAGGCCGTGGCGATTAAGGGCGGCAAATTTGCCTATGTCGGAGATGACGCAGGTGTAGCTGAATGGATAGGCGACAGCACTGAGATTATTGACTGTAAAGGTAAGAGCGTTATCCCGGGGCTTGGTGACGCGCATATGCATCTTGCGCATTCGGCAAAGAAGTTCGGGACGTGCAGTTTCAGCAGTATTGTACCCAATCCCAAGACGGACACTCCGGAGGGCGTTATAAAGCAGATGCAGGATATATTAAGAGCCTACGCAGCTGAACATAAAGACGCTAAAGTAATCAGAGGGCTTGGATGGGACAGGGCTTGGTTCTCCGGCGGACTTCAGGGCATAGTCAGGCCGATTACAAGACATGACATAGACGCCGTTATACCGGATAAGCCGGCAGTGCTTATGTCGTACTGCGGACACAGAATGCTGCTCAATACTAAAGCACTCGAGGCCGCAGGAGTTAATAAGGACACGGACGATTTAAACGGCCTTATTGTGAAAGAAGCGGACGGAAGTCCAAGCGGCTATATTAAAGAGCCCGTCGCGTATATTCCAATCACCGAAAGGATTCCTGATTATGAGTTCTCAGCCGAAGAGCATCGAGACTGCATTAAACAGGCGCTTGACATGTTCTCATCAAGAGGCTATACGCTGTTGTGCGATTGTCAGCAGAACGAGCTGCCCTATGAAGTTATGTCTGAGATGGCGAGAAACGGCGAGTTCACTGTCAGAGTATCAGGCGTTCACAACGTCAACGACGCTACAAGAGATGAGGACATGGCAAGGGCAATAGCCAACAGGACTAAATTTGATGTAGAAGACCTGTTTACAGTTGATACAGTGAAATACTTTGCGGACGGGACTTTCGCCATGCTTGAGCCGTATGCTGAGACCGCCGGAGCTGATAAGGCCGGAACTCGAGAGCCGCTGCTGTGGGACGAGGAACACATGAAACAGTCTATGGCTCTTGCCAACAAGAACGGCTTTAACATTCATACGCACGCCATGGGCAGCTATGCTATACGCAGAGTGATTGACTGTTACGAGAACGCCCAAAAACTCTATCCAAATCCCATAATCAGGAATATAATCGCGCATGATACGTTTATAGATTATCAGGACAGAGTGCGCATGGGCAAAAGCCATATTATAGCCAGCAATCAGCCCGGCTGGTTCAGTGACGGCCCAATTACTGAGCCGCTCATGACGACTTACTGGGGCGCAGATGTCGTCAAGCACACATATCCAAGCAAGTCATTAATAGATAATGGCGTGATATGCGCTTACGGTTCGGACTTCTTCGTAAATCTCTGCTACGGCCTCGCAGGTATTCAGGTCGCCATGACCAGAAAGCGCGTCAAGCTTGATGCGACTTATAATTTATACAAAGATGTACCGCCCGCCATGCCGGAGGAGTGCGTGAGTTTAAGGGAAGCACTTCAGGCTCACACAATCAACGCGGCGTATCAGGCGCATTTGGAGAACGTCACAGGCTCTATAGAGGTCGGGAAGTCGGCGGAGCTTGCAGTGCTTGACAGCGACATCGAGAGCACACCGGCTGATAAAATTCAGGATATTAAAGTGCTTGAGACCGTGTTCAAAGGCAAAACTGTGTTTAAAGTTTAAAGTATAAAGCATTTATGCAGTATAATT
>JAFUXM010000062.1 GCA_017470785.1 Synergistaceae bacterium | reverse complement strand
TAGTCGCCCAGCCCGGCACTGACGGTATGCCGGAAGTCCGTCAGAATGTAGTTGAGATGTCGAACGTTCAGGTTGTAGAAGAGATGGTCGAGATGATAGTCGCCCAGCGCGCTTACGAAGCTAACTCTAAGGGCATTCAGACCGCCGATGATTTATTAAGAATTGCCAATGGACTTAAGCGTTAATAAATTTTTTAATTTTAAATTAAATTTTAATTTTAAGCGGAGAGCGTTACTTTTAACCCTCCGTTATTTTATTATATTAATATTAATAATCTTTACTGCGAGAGATTTACACGCGGCGCGGACTGCGAGAATTGAGATACCCGGGATAATTTATATTCAGGATGTGACCGGCGCGTTTAGGCTTGGAGAAATTGCGCATATCGAAGCCGACGCTAATACACGGGCTGTACTTGATAATTTAATATTAGCGGCCAAGCCTGAAGTTATAAATAATAAGAGCAAGGTCAAGGCGCAGAGATATATATTAACGCGTGAAAATATTTTAAATGCTGTAAAGTCAAGCGGCCTTGAGGGTACTCGAATTGAGTTGAAAGCTCCGGCTAAAATCTTAGTTGAGCGGCCTATGTACGAGGGCAATGAGACCGAAAGCGAGCCGGATTTTTATAATGTAAATAATGTAAATTTAAATAATTTAGTAAAATCGCTTGCTGCGTGGGACGGCGATGTAGAAGTCAGTTCTAATATGCCGGTGCCGCCCGGGGTGTTGGTTGATCCAGCGTCGATAGTCCCGGGGACGGCGGCTGCAACTTTAAAATTCAGAGATTATAAAAATAGAGGCCGCGTTAGGTCTATCTCGGTCAGGATGACTTGGAGGCAGAATGTCTTAGTTGCCGCGCGGACTATACCCAGAGATAAGCCGATAAGGCCGCAGGATTTAATGCGGCGCAGTATGAAAATTACGCGGCCCGGGGTCTATGCAGTGAACGAGAGCGAAGTTGTAAATAATATTTCGCGTAAGCCTATTAAGCAGGGCGAGCCGATAGAATTAGCATTATTATCCGGCCCGAATAATATTAAGAAAGGCACGCGGGTAAAAATTATTGCGCGGTTGGGCAGCATAATTGCAACGTCTGAAGGCGTGTTAGCTGAGGACGGCCAGCCCGGGGATTTAGTTAATGTTAAAGTAGCTTCAAGTCAGAATAGGCGCAAATTTAATATAATTAAGGCGTATATAATAAATGAAAGTACGGTCGAGGCAGCCGTAAATTAAAATTTTAATTTTAAGTTAGGAGGCAATTAATTAATGAGCAAAAAATTTTTGAGCTTGATATTAGTTTTATTATTTGCCGGAAGCGCGAGCGGCGCGTCATTATGGAATGATAATAATAACTGGTTCGGTGACACGAGGCCGAGTCGGGTCGGCGACATAGTGACTGTGTTAGTTAATGAGCGAACGGATGCAAAAGACGAAGCAACGACTGAGCTGACTAAAAATTCTAATCACTCGGTGAACGACGGCACTGGGATATTAAAATTTATTCGCGGGCTGAGCCTGTCAAGCTCTAACACGAGCGACGGCGACGGCTCGGTAGAGCGTAAGCATCACGCGACAGCCACGCTGGCCTGCCTTGTAACTGAAGTGCTGCCCAACGGCAATTTAGTAATCGAGGGCACGCGCGATATTAGAACCAGCGAAGAGATTTTGCAGTTCCAGTTGATAGGCGTGATACGGCCTCAAGACGTGAACAGCGACAATCAGATTAACAGCTCGCTTATTGCGAATGCTGAAATAGCAGTGAAGGGCCGCGGCATTATATCCCGCACTCAGCGCCCGGGAATTGTATCGCAAATTTTAATGACGGTATTTTAAATCATGAGTTATAAAAAATTTATTTTATTTATAAATTTAATTTTTATTTTAATTGCAGGCTCGCAGGCGTTTGCAGCCGTGAATTTGCAGGACATGAATTATTCGCGGCTTAATCCGAGAGTTAGAATTAAAGATATAGTAGATGTAGAAGGTGCGCGGAGCAACCAGCTTACGGGCATAGGGCTTGTGACTGGCTTAAACGGCACGGGCGATAACTCGCAGATGGCCGTGCAGATGATGCGGAATTTAATGCGCAATTTCGGCGTGACGCTTGACGCAAGGTCAGTGAGGACGCGCAATATTGCGGTCGTGTCTCTCACAGCTGATTTGCCGCCTTATACAAGACCCGGCCAGCCGATAGACGTTAGAGTTAGTTCGATAGGCAACGCATCGAGCTTGCAGGGCGGTACGCTCATGCAGTCGCCGCTTAAAGCAGCCGACGGAAATATTTACGCAGTGGCTCAAGGGTCGGTATTAGTCGGCGGCTTTACGGCTGCAGGCGCTGGCGCATCAAGAACTATAAATATCCCGACTAATGGGCGCATACCTGGCGGCGCAATAGTTGAGCGTGATGTGCCGATGGACTATGCGACGGGCGGCCAATTAGCTTTATTATTACGCGAGCCGGATTTCACGACTGCGCAGCGCATAGCCGACGCGGTGAACAGACGCTTTGGAGCTATTGCATCGCCGGTTGATGCAGGCCGCGTTGAGATAAATTTGCCCGGGCAGTATATCGCTGCGCCGACTGCATTTATCGCAAATATGGAGAAGTTAGAGATTGAGCCTGACTCGGCGGCGAAAGTCGCAGTTAATGAACGCACCGGCACTGTTGTAATGGGCGGCAACGTAAGAATAAGCTCGGTAGCAGTCGCCCACGGCAATCTTACGGTTACAGTTGCAGAAGACCCGAACGTCGTG
>JAFUXM010000001.1 GCA_017470785.1 Synergistaceae bacterium | reverse complement strand
TTCCCATCATAATCAATATAAAAACTGCTAGGCCGGAAAAATTTGTTATGGATATCACAAAGCCTGGCAAACTTGCCTTTGCCCAAAAACAAAACCAAATTTTTTACGACAAAGACAATGTCAATATTGCTCTCGAAAAAAAAGGAAGCAAAAAAGAAATCAACACACTGCTTTCAATTAAATTCGACATTGAGGAATTTGAAAAAAAAGGAAGCCCTGTCTACATCACAAAAAATCTTTCAAGCTTCGACAGAATTGTTTACGATGCTATTACAACTCTCTTTGTTGAGGGGCAAAACAGCTTCTTCACTACTCAAATGGTTTTTCACGTCATGACTGGCGATTACTCGAAAGACCTCTCTCCTAAGTTCGCGGAAGAAATTGAGAAAAGCATTACAAAAATGGCCTTTACTTCTTTTATTTTGAATGCTTCTCAGGAAGGAGAAATTTACAAGGGACTTTCAAACTTTGTTTACAGCAGTTATTTACTGCCAATCGAAAGAGTCACTGCCACTCTCAACGGTACAAAAGTTACCTGCTTTCACTTACTAAAAACGCTTTCGCTGTACGATTATGCAAGCAGAAAAAATCAAATAGCGAGAGTTGATATTAACCTGCTCAGCTTGCCGTTCAAGACATCGACTGAGGACAAAAAACGCGAAAGTAAAACATCTATAATGCTCGCTTATTACCTGATGAGACGCATTATTGCAATGAAAAGTATAAGCAACGCTATCGTGTACGACACTGTTTACGAATTTATCGGAATGTCTGACGCTTCAAGAGTAAAAAAATTCAGGCTTAGGGGGTGTCGTCAAAGATAATTAATACACAAAGCAATACAGCGAATTTGTATAGCAGCTATCATTGATTGCAGATTTTTGACATATCTTGTAGCTATCCCACGCCATTGTTTCAGCTTCAAAAAAGTGTTTTCTATTATATGACGTAACTTATATATATTTTTGTCATATTCACGCAATATTTTTCTGCTCTTCTTCGGCGGAATTATTACTTCCATTCCTGCATTTTGTGCTGCTTCTATAATTGCATTCGTATCATAACCGCGATTCGCAAGTAAATATTTCGCCCCAGTATCTTTTATCAAATCTTTTGCCTGGCTGCAGTCCGCTACTGTGCCGCTGGTAACAATAAAACGCACTGGCTTGCCAGCTGCATCGACTGCCATATGTATTTTCGTATTTAGCCCCCTTTTGTTCGGCCCATCGCCTGATTGCCTCCAGCGGCTCCGGCTGCGTGCAGATGTACCTTTACAAATGTTGAATCTATCATTAACCATTTATACTCATGTTCAGCGGCAAGCAGTTCAAATAACTTTGCCCATACCCCTCTGTCACGCCACCGGCAAAATCGTCTGTTCGTATTCTTCCAGTCTCCGTAATCCGGCGGTAAATCCCGCCATGGCGCCCCTGTCCGAAGTATCCAGAAAACCGCAATTATAGTAGACCTGTTCGCTAGCTCAGTGAGCCGTGTATACGGCAGGAGCTTTTTTAATATCAAATATCTTTATCTATTTATGCCCGCAGTTTACGTAATAAAGCTGATTTCTTATTGTTCATAATTTTTATAAAATAAAAAATTAATTATATTATTAAAATTAAAATTAAATATGAAATAAAATTTTGCTGTAAAGGAGATCTGCGGCATGGCTGAAAATAAATACATGAAGTGGCTTGCTTATAAAACAGCCTCTGTTTATTGGCACGACAGCATCATAATCGAAGAACTTGACGAAGCAATCGAGAACGGCGCAATCGGTCAGACGACTAATCCTTTTCTTGTTGCTGCCGGTTTGAAAGCACAGCCGGATTTTTGGCGCAGCGTATTGCCCGGGATGCCTGAAAGCGTACAAGGTGATGCCCGCGCTGAGGAATGGATCGCACAGGTCGCAGGTTGGCTTGCTAAAAATAAATTGGCTAAGTTTAAAGGCAAGGGCAAATTTGCCGGATACGTATGTGCCCAGACAAATCCATGCAAGCCCGGTGATGCCGAGGCGACGATTGCGACGGCTAAGCATTACGCTTCAATGGCGCCTGAAAATAAAAATATAGTAGCTAAAATTCCGGTTACGCGTGCCGGCCTCGAGGCCATGGAAGCGTGTGCCGCAGAAGGAATAAACGTTGTAGGAACTGTGAGCGGGACAGTCCCGCAGGTTCTTGCGATGGCTGAAGCGTATCAGCGCGGCCGTGATAAAGCCGTTAAAAACGGCATAGAACCCGGTATCGGCATTGCTGTTTTGATGATAGGCAGACTTGATGATTATCTTCGCGACGTAATGAACGACACTCAGGCCGAGGCGTCTGAAGCTGATATAAAATGGGCAGGAATATCGGTATTTAAACGCGCTTATAGTTTATTTAAAGAAAGAAATTATGACTGCGTGCTAATGCCGGCCGGAAGCCGAGGCGGTTATCACATAAAAGAGATCTCAGGGGCTGACATGGTCATGTCGATAGCTCCGTTCATAGCTAAAGCGCTTATTGACGAAACAGATTTTTCAGAAAGAATAAATATCCCGGTAGAGCCTGATATAATCTCACGCCTTCGCACTATGCCGGAATTTATAAAGGCGTATGAGCCGGACGGGATGAGCGTAAAAGATTTTATTACTTACGGATTTTGCAACCGTACGCTTGATCAGTACGTTCAGCTTGGCTGGAATTTACTTGCTAACACGTATTTATAATTTATATTAATAATTAATAAAATTAAAATAACTCGGGCTGTTCAAGCCTGGAAAAATAAAGGAGGAATAGTATTAACATGAAGAAGTTTTTGCACGTTTCACTGATCGCGCTCGTTTTAGCTTTTAGCTGTGCTGCTGCAATGGCTGCCGTTTTCCCGACCACGCCCACGGTGTATGTCGGCTATGGTGCAGGCGGCGGCACTGACACGGCTGTGCGGCCTGTAGTAGCGGCTATGGCTGAGATTTTAGGCGAGCCTATTAACTGCGTTAATATGCCCGGCGCTAACTCTGCAGTTGCTTGTGATTATGTTCTCAAACAGGAACATAACGGCACAAGCATGTTCGCAACCGGTACAGGCGGATTTTCTTCGTATCCGATTTATGCCTACTCAACTTCCAGCTGGCAGGACTGGATCTCATTCCATCCGTATTCAGGCCCGGCAGTTATCTTCGCAAACAAGGATTCAGGAGTAACTAACGTTGACGAGCTGTTTAAATTCTTAGCCGCCGGAAATAAATTCGGCGTTGGCGCGTACGGCAACGGCCCGCATACTCAGTTCGAGGCTATCTGCGCTGCAAAAGGAGTTTCAGCACCTCAGTATAGTTTATTCGGCTCATGCGCCGACGCCGCAGTCGGCTGTATCGCCGGCGACGTAATGGTAGGCGCTGGATCGTTATCGTCCGTAATCGATTATATTAACGGCGGAATGATTACGCCCATATTCGTAACATGCGCTGATCCGTTTGAATTTAAAGATATCGGCGTGACGGCGCCGTCAGTTACGACTTTAATCGCCGGCACAGAAGGCATCCCGAATCTTAATGAGACATGGCCGATTATGATACCGCGTGATACTCCTGCTGAGATAGTCGAAGCTTTAACTAAAGCTTTTAACGAGGCGATTAAAACTGAAGCGGTCAAGAAATTTGCGGCTGAAAAAGGCTTTAATATTATAGGCCTTACGGGCGAAGAAGCCGATAAATTCCTTTCGTATTCAATTTCAGGCTACTCATGGACTTTATTTAATGCCGGCCTCGGCGAGGGCAATCCTGCTGATTTCGGAATTCCTAATCTGAAAGAGTATGATTGGGAAAAAGTAAAACTCACGTGCCCTGCATATAAGAAATAATTTATTTTAAATAAACAACGCTTTTAAGTGTGATACTTGGGGCGTCACGGGTAAAAGCTCCGTGACGCTTTTTTTATTATAAAAATAAAAATAAAATAAAGGAGTTGAATTGAATGCAGGATAAAAAGGAGCGTAATGCTGCAAAAGATCTTTTCAGCGGTATTGTGCTTGTTATATTTGGCATTTATATCGTCCATGAAGCTCTTAATTTAAAAATTTATAATACTTTCATAGATGCGCCTGGATTTTTCCCCAGCATAGTCGGTGCGATAATCGCAGTGCTTGGCGGCATATTAGCATTCATAGGCTTTAAGCTCGGCGGAATCAGAGAGATAAAAGAGATTTGCAGTTTTAAAGTCTTTAAAGATTTTATAGTCAGCGAGAACACGACGCGCGTTATTATCTTAATCGCCATGATGGTAATATACATTTGGGGCTTTCTCGGACGAATACATTTTATTGCCGCAACGGCCATATATTTAACCGCAAATTTTTTATATTTAAAAGCTGTTGAAAAATGGTGGCTCTCTGTCATAATTGCTGTGGTAACGTCATTCATAGTCTATTATGCCTTTAAATTTATTTTTGGAATCACTATGCTTTAAATTTTTAAATTAAATTAAAAAAATTATAAATAATTCAGGACAGGAGGTTTGACTTAATGAACGAGTTTATGAGACAGTTCGGTCTTTTCCTGCAGGCAGGAGCCGGAGTATTCAGCGGGATAAATCTCATAATCGTAGCTATTGCGGTATTGCTTGGGCTTATAGTCGGAGCTATACCCGGTCTTACCGGAACTATGGCACTCGCATTATTAATTAATTTAACGTATAAGCTGCCCAGCGATCAGGCTGTTGCCTTCATGTTAGGCGTGTACGTAGGAGCAGTGTCAGGCGGTCTTTTCTCGGCTATAATGCTGAACATTCCCGGTACTCCGAACGCTGCGGCTACAGCTCTTGACGGCTATCCTTTAGCTAAACAGGGCAAAGGCGGCAAGGCGCTTTTCGGCGGAGTTTTCGCGTCATGCTTAGGCACTTTAATTTCTTGCTTAATAATGCTTATAGCCACGCCGTTTTTATCGCAGATCGCGTTAAAATTCGGCAAATGGGAGATGTTTTTATTAGCGATATTCGGAATTACTATATGCGGAAATTTATCGGTTGACTGCTCGCCGTTAAAAGGCTGGATTGCTGGATTTTTAGGATTTTTTGTGGCGTTAATCGGCGTTGAAGCTTTATATAACGCGGCTCGCTTTGTATTCACAGCGCCTTTAAGATCCGGCGTTGAGTTAATACCAGCGTTAATCGGCCTTTTCGGCGTCGCAGAAGTTCTCACAGTTCTTCAGGACAGAACGCCCGTGCAAGTTAATTCGGACATGGGAAGTATATTGCCGAACCGTGAGGAATTAAAGCAGCTTTTAAGGCCGCTATTTAGGTCTTCGTTGATAGGCTGCGGTATCGGCGCAATTCCTGGAGCCGGCGAGGATATAGCAGCGTGGCTTTCGTATTCGACAGGCAAATCGCGCGGTAAAGACCGTGCTAATTTCGGCAAGGGCAGTTTTGAAGGGCTTGCATGTTCTGAAACGGCAAATAATGCTTGTATTCCGGGCGCAATGATCCCAATGCTTACGCTCGCTATCCCGGGGTCTACACAGGCTGCTATGTTTTTAGCGGCATTAAATTTGCACGGAGTGCAGCCTGGGCCGATGCTTACGGTAAAAGCGCCGGCCTTTGTGTATTCAGTAGGTCTGACGCTCATAGTTGCGGCCATTGTAATGGTCATTCTTGCTTTAGTATTAACAAAGCCAATGGTAAAAATTCTGCAGATTAACCGTAAAGTCTTAATGCCTATTATAGTAGTGCTTACGGTTGTCGGGGCTTATGCGTCACGAATGAATTTATTTGACATTAAATTAATGCTCGTGTTCGGCGTGATAGGCTTTATGCTAAGAAAAATGAACTTCCCGTTAGCGCCTCTCACGCTTGGACTTATACTCGGCGGCACGGCTGATACGAATTTCCGGCAGTCATTAACGATGGGCGGAAGTGTTTTAACGCGTTTAGTCGGCGATATTTTATTAGTCGTAGTGCTGTATTCTTTAATTTCAGGGGCATTAAAGACTATAAAAAGCGCAAAAGCAGAGCTTGCAGCTGAAAAAAGTTAAATTAATAAATTAATAAATAAAATTAAGAAAGAAAAGAAAGGAAAAAATTACAAGAATGAATGTGAAAGATAAAGTCGTGATGATAACGGGAGCCGGCGGCGGCCTTGGCAGTGAGATGGCTCGTTTGTTATGCAGGAACGGCGCGAAAGTTTTTATACTTGATCTTGACGCTGAAAAAGGTCAGGCCACGGCTGATGATATAAATAAATCAGGCGGCAGTGCATATTTTTTAAAAGTTGACGTCACGAGCGAGGCTGATTGGCAGGCGGCAGTGAATAAAGTAATTGAGACTTGCGGAAAGCTTGATGTCTTAGTGAATAATGCCGGAATTAATATTCGCAAGCCGGTTGAAGAGATGAATATTGACGAGTGGTGTACTATGATGAAAGTCAATACAGGCTCTGTATTTCTTGGCTGTAAATACGCTATTCCCGTTATGAGAAAGAACGGCGGCGGAGTGATAATTAATACGTCGTCAGTTTGTGGACTTATCGGCCATAAATATACGCCCGAGGCTTATACTGCGTCAAAAGGCGCTGTAACTATGCTTACGAAAGCTATAGCGTCGCGTTATGCAAAGGACGGGGTACGCTGCAATTCTATACATCCCAGTACGGTTGACACGCCTTTAGTTCAGGCTTTATTTAAAGATCCTGAGCGTAAGGTTGAACGGCTTGGCGAAGTGCCGCTTGGCAGGCTTGCTACGGCTGATGACGTTGCGAACGCAGTATTATATCTTGCCAGCGATGAAGCGAGTTTTATAAACGGCGTAGCTCTGCCTGTTGACGGCGGCGTTACGTGCTATTAAGCTATTTGCTATTTAAGGAGGCTTAAAATTGAAATATTCTGAAAGTGAAATTCATGAATTAAAGAAAATTGCTGCTACGCTGCGCGGCGATTTAATTGAAATGATCCCGCCCGGCAAGGTCGGCCATCTCGGCGGCAGCAGTTCTATAATGGACGTAGTTGCGGCGCTTTATTTTAAACACATGAAAGTATTTAAAGATCCTAAAGACCCCAAGCGCGACCGCTGCATATTCTCAAAAGGCCATTCGGTTCTTGCGCAGTACGCGGCTTTTGTTGAATTAGGCTATGTAAGCCATGATGATTTGCATAAAGTCAAGACTCTTGACGGTACTCTTCAGGGGCATCCTGATATGGATCATACGCCTGGCATAGAAGCCGTAACCGGCTCACTTGGTCAAGGGCTTAGCGTATCGCTTGGAATGGCTTTAGGTTTAAGGCTTGACGGCAGTGATTCAAGGGTATTTTGCGTAGTCGGCGACGGCGAAATGAACGAAGGCCAGATATGGGAAGCTGCGATGGCCGGTGCTGCATATAAAGCCGATAATCTCGTTGCTATTATAGATTTTAACGGAGTGCAAGCTACTGACGTATCTGAAAAGGTCATGCCGGTTGGCCAGGTCGGCGAAAAATGGAAGTCGTTCGGCTGGAATGTAATTGAGATTGACGGCCATAATATGATCGAGATACTTGATGCACTTGATGCTGCAAAAGCTTGTAAGGGCAAGCCGACTGCAATTATAGCTCACACTGTGAAGGGCAAGGGCTTTACTTTTGCTGAAGGCAAGGCCGCATATCATAATGCCGCCTTAACCGAAAGCGAGTATAAAGAGGCTCAGGAGCTTGTCAAAAAAATGAAGGAGGATGCATAGACCATGAGCGAAGTAGTAAAAATGAGTATGCGCAAGGCTTATGGCGAGGCTCTTGTTGAACTTGGGCGCGAAAATAAAAAAATCGTTGCTCTTGAGGCTGATTTAGGCAAAAGTACAATGTCAAACATGTTCGGAGCTGAATTTCCGGAGCGTTATTTCCAGATGGGAATAGCTGAAGCAAATATGATCTCGGCGGCTGCGGGACTTGCTCTGACTGGACATATTGCATTTGCAAGTACTTTTGCAGTATTCGCAAGCGGCCGGCCTTATGACCAGATACGGTCGTCTGTGGCGATAGCGCGCCTTAACGTAAAGATATGCGGCTCTTCAGCTGGACTTTCTGATTTCGGCGACGGCAAGACGCACCAGTCCGTTGATGATATTGCTATTATGAGCGTTTTGCCGAACATGAGCGTATTATCTCCTGCTGATTACTGGGAGACTAAAAAGATGGTCAAGGCTATGGCTGATATTCAAGGGCCATGCTATATTCGCGTGAGCCGTGCCGACGCTCCGGTTATCACAGACGAAAGCGATGAATTTATATTTGGAAAAGTCCGGCAGATGAGGGACGGCAAAGACGCTGTAGTATATGCAACCGGATTTATGGTCTATCAGGCTCTTGAGGCCGCAAAGAAACTTGAACAAGAAGGCATTGATGTTAGAGTAATAAACGTTAATACTATTAAGCCTCTTGATACAGATGGGATTATTGCAGCTGCCAAAGGCATGAAAGCTGCCGTCACAGTTGAAGAGGCATCGATAATCGGCGGAATGGGGTCAGCCGTATGCGATACGCTTATTGCCGGGCCGTCTGAAACGAGAATAAAGACGCTGAAAATGGGCATAATTGATCGCTTCGGGACTTCGGCTCAAAAGTACGAAGAGCTTTTAGCCGAGTATAATTTGACGCCCGACGATATTGTCAAGAAAGTTAAAGAGGCTTTAAAATAAATTTTTAATTTTTTAATTTTTTTTTTAACTTTAGGAGTGTGATTATTTATCATGAAAATAGGATTTATCGGTTTAGGCATCATGGGTAAGCCCATGGCGAAGAATTTAATTAAAGCTGGATATGAGCTTATCGTAGCTGACAAGTTTGCGCCGAAGAACGTTGAAGAAGTCGCAGCTGCCGGAGCTAAGGCCGCCGCAAGCAATCAAGAAGTCGGCTCTCAGGCCGATGTGTTAATCACAATGGTGCCGAACTCGCCGAATGTAAAAGAAGCATTATTTGGTGATGACGGCGCGGCAAAGACGCTTAAAAAGGGAGCTGTCGTACTTGACTGTTCATCGATCAGTCCGATAGCGTCACGCGAAATCGAGGCCGAACTCGCTAAACTTGGGATTAATATGCTTGACTGCCCTGTTTCAGGCGGTGAGCCGAAGGCAATAGACGGCACGCTTGCGTTTATGGTCGGCGGCAAGCAGGCTTTATTTGACGAGTATAAGCCAATACTTGAAAAGATGGGCTCGTCCGTTGTGCTTTGCGGTGACGTCGGCGCGGGCAACGTCACAAAGCTCTGCAATCAGATAGTAGTAGCCGTGAATATCGCTGCAGTTGCCGAGGCTATGACGCTTGGACAGCTTGCGGGCGTTGAACCTGAAAAGATCTTTCAGGCTATAAAGGGCGGCCTTGCCGGAAGCACAGTCATGAATGCCAAAGCGCCTATGATGATGGATCAGAATTTCAAGCCGGGATTTAGAATTGACCTGCATATTAAAGATTTAAATAACGTAGTGGACACTGCAAAAGCTGTGGACTCGCCGATACCGCTTACGCAGTCGATGCTTGAAATGATGAAGATATTGCATCGTGACGGCGACGGCTCATGCGATCACTCGGCGCTCTTAAAGTATTATCAGAAATTAACCGGAATTACGCTGCATCATTAAAAATTAAATAAATATAAAATATTAAATATTATTAACAGGGGCGGGGAAACCTGCTCCTGTATATTATTAAAATATTAAATATTAAATTAAATATTAAATCAAGAAAGCGAAGTAAAATAATAATAAATGTCTGACTTATTTTCACTTAAAGGGCGTGCAGCTCTTATTACAGGCAGTGCGCAGGGCTTGGGCTTCACGATCGCAAAAGGGATGCAGGAGGCCGGAGCTGATATTATATTAAGCGACGTCAGCAAAAGTGCGCTTGAAAAAGCTCGGGAGTCCTTGAGAGCATCAGGGCATGACGCAGCTGGAAGCTATGTATTTGATATTTCAGACGAGGCGCAGGTCACTGAGGCCGTAAATGCTATTGAGCGCGATATAGGCCCTATAGATATACTCGTTAATAACGCCGGTATTCACAAGCGGAGCATGTTAATAGACATGCCTGTTGAGAACTGGCGCAAGGTCATAGACGTAAATCTTTCAGGAGCGTTTATAGTCGGCCGGGCCGCTGCCCGCGGAATGATAGCGAGAAGACGCGGCAAGATTATAAATATTGCGTCGATTAATGCCTTAATGGTACGGCCGAATATAGGCAATTACTGCGCGGCAAAGGGCGGCATCGTGACGCTCACTAAGTCAATGGCCACTGAATGGGGAGAATATAATATAAACGTCAATGCAATAGGCCCAGGATATTTCCTGACTGAATTGACTAAGCCTTTATCTGAAGACGCAAGTTTTGATTCATGGGTCAAGAGCGAAGTGCCTTTAAAACGCTGGGGAGATCCGAAAGATTTAATAGGGCTTGCGGTCATGCTTGCAAGTCCTGCGTCTGATTACATCACCGGCCAGACTATTTACGTCGACGGCGGCTGGCAGGCCTGTTTATAATTTATAATTTATAATTAATAAAAAAGTGCCGCAGGAAAACTCGCGGCACTTTTGCATATTATATTTTAATTATATTTTAATTTTAATTATACTCTAAATATGCCCCTTTCATAGGGCTTGACGCAAGTTCACTGAACAGCCGCAGAACTCCGCGCTTATATTTCTTATCTTTAGGCTTCCAGGACTTTAATCTTTCATCCAGAATATTTAATATCTCTTCAGGAGTTTTATACTCGCCTTTAATACCGACAATATTTAAACGCCGTGCCGGAATATCAAGTTCTATTAAATCGCCGTCTTCGACTAAAGCAATAGGGCCGCCGGCCTGCGCTTCAGGACTGCAATGACCTATCACAGGGCCTGTTGACGCGCCTGAAAATCTTCCGTCTGTAATAAGCGCTATGCTGCGTCCAAGTTCAGCGTCCGAACTTATAGCTTCTGATGTATAGAACATTTCAGGCATTCCGCTGCCTTTCGGCCCTTCATAACGAATAAACACCGCGTCGCCCTTCTTGACTTTATGATGAATTACAGCGTCAAGACATTCTTCTTCACTGTCAAATGTCCTGGCGTTTAATACGGCTTTAAACATCTCTTCAGGACAGGCCGTGTGTTTTATAACAGCGCCTTCCGGAGCGAGATTGCCTTTTAACACGGCAATACTGCCGGATGTGCCTAATGCTTTATCATAAGGTCTTATAATATCGCTCTTAGTTAAATTTATCCCGTATTTTTTATTAGCCTCTTCAAGCCATTTACTGCATCTATCGTAAAAGCCGTTTGCTTTAAGGTCTTCAAGATTCTCGCCTATAGTCTTTCCCGTGACAGTCTTAGCGTCAAGGTGCAGGACTCCGCGAATTTCTTCCATAATAGCAGGCACTCCGCCGGCATAATAAAAGAATTCAGCCGGCCACTTGCCGGACGGCCTTAAATCAAGTAAATAATGCGCATTTCTGTGCAGCCTGTCAAAAGTATCGCCTGTAATTATAAGCCCATATTCATGAGCTATAGCAGGCAAATGCAGAAGCGCGTTAGTGCTGCCGGATATTGCAGCATGAACCATTATGGCGTTTTCAAGAGCGTCCATCGTAACTATATCAGAAGGTTTAACGCCCTCAAGCGCAAGCTCTACCGCGCGTTTTCCGGCTCTGTAAGCATAATCAGTCAGGTCAGGGCTTGCAGCCGGAAGCAGTGCGCTCCCCGGCAGCGCAAGTCCCATTACTTCGGCCATTATCTGCATAGTAGATGCAGTGCCTATGAAACTGCACGCGCCGCAGCCGGGACAGGCATTATGTTTAGCCCAGTTCAAACGAGCCTCGTCTATCTCGCCGCGCTCAAATTTTGCGCTATAAATTCCAAGCTGTTCAAGCGTTAAAAGTTCAGGGCCTGCGCTCATAGTTCCGCCTGTCACCATAATTGACGGGATATTAACCCGAGCCATTCCCATTAAATTTCCAGGCATTCCCTTGTCACAGCTTGCAATAAATACGCCGCCGTCAAACGGCGTAGCATTAGCATGAATTTCTATCATGTTTGCAATCATTTCGCGGCTTGCTAAACTGAAATTTATTCCGTCAGTGCCTTGGCTTTCGCCGTCGCATATATCAGTACAGAAATATCTTGCGCCATAGCCGCCGGCGTCAAAAATTCCCTTACGGACGGCTTCTACGAGCTTCATTAAGTGCGCGCTGCCGGGATGACTGTCGCCCGCCGTACTCTCGATAATGATCTGCGGCTTGCTTAGATCTTCAGGCTTCCAGCCGCTGCCGATCCTTAACGGATCCAATTCAGGCGCAAGCTCTCTCATCTTTTGACTTGTCAATTTTTTTAATCCAGACACTGTATTTATTCCCCCCTTAATAAAAATTATATAAAATTAATTATATTATTATAGCAAGGCGAAACTATTCGCGATAGAAAAAACGACGTAGTTTCGCTGCTCACTTTTTTTTATTGTCAATTCGCTTTAAAATCAAACTATCATTAATCTTTTTTGAAAAACTAATTTTTATATAAGACCTGTTCGCTAACTCATTGAATAAATTTATTGTGTTGAAAGTTATATATAGCAGAAATTAAATTCACTCTTAAACCAAATCTTTTATGTCTATTCCGGTATCGGCCGGATAATATACGAAATCTCTTGATATATCTGTTTACATGTTCTATTGCTATTCGACACCGCGATATTTCTATATTATATTTTTTCTCATATATACTCAGCTTATGCTTTCGGGTCGCTTTTATCGGGTGATGACTATTCCGGCAGAGTTTACAAATCCCCTGTTATCCCTGTCGGCTATTATACTTACCTGCTCAAGGCAGTGAACGTTAGCGAACTGGTCTATTCTTGATGACATGTCGAACGGCTTTGATTGGAGCGGCATTAACCCGACTATATTCGGCTCACGGGATGCACTATACTTCAATCGAAAATATTCACAGAGTGATTGATCCGTTGTTTTTTGATGATTTAAAATCCGAGCTTGACGCGACCGGGCAAATCAAAATGATTTTCAGCGCAAAGTCCCATTAAAGTTTCAATTAATCAATTTTAGGAGATTGAGATAAATGATTTTGCTGTGGCCGTTGCGAAAACTGCGTTATGGATAGCTGAGCATCAGATGATGCAAGAGATAAAAGATATTTTAAGTGACTTTTACAGCAACTATCTGCCGCTGAAGTCTTACGCAAATATCACTGAGACCAACGCGCTAAAAATAGACTGGCAGGAGCTCATCAAGCCGAGTGAACTTAATTATATTATGGGCAATCCGCCGTTCAAGGGCTACTCGGATCAAACAGCTGAGCAGAAGAGCAACATGTTATCTGTTTATGTCGATGAGGACGGCAGGCCGTATGACTCAGCCGGAAAAATCGACTACGTCGCGGCATGGTACTTCAAAACAGCAGAGTTTATTCAATCGACTTAATAACTTAATATCTGATGAGCTGCGCAAGGCGCATAAATTAAATGATATTGCCGTCTGCGAGGTGTATAGCTTTGATAAAGACATCAGCGAGGATGATATAGTTGCGAAGTTGATGCGGCTGTATCAGGCGCTGGCTATTCGTTTATAGATAGAGCGAGTTCAACGAGAATTTACGAATGACAAAAATTAAAGGCTTTGAGGTATGGGATGATGAATTCGACCGCTGCCATTTCACGTCGGAAGATATACTTGTAAAACTTCTTGCGCCTTTAGATTAGATAAGAAATTGGCTATAGTTCCGATTGAGCTGACAGCATAGATGGCTGCACTTGAATTTAAATAAAAAGCAGTTTTCCCAGCGGGTTCATCCGACAGGGCTCCAATTGCCCGCAGCACTCACCGCCGGAAAAACTGATAATATTATACTTGCCGGCCGCAATATCACCAAGAAAAAATAAACGTATATACTTTCACAGGCAGTCTATTATAAAAAACTCGTAGGCTTTTAAGAGCTTTAGGGCTTTAAGTTGGGAATTGAATTTTAATTTAATTATTCTCGTTCAATAATTCAGCTTTATATTTATAATACGTATTATTCGAGATATGCAGCTTAGGCGTTGCATTAATTATTGCCATTACTTCTTTGTCTTTCAATGTGCCGCAAAAATTTTTACTGTGCTTTTTAATTAATTTTTTCACAGGTTCTTTTTTCTTAATCACCATAGTAACGCCGGGCTTATGACCGCCGATCTGCTTACCGCTGCGCCGCGCTGTCTCGATACCTTCACGCGTCCGCCGCCGTAAATCATCAACTTCTTTCTGAGCCTGCGCAAAAGCTAAATATATTTGCTTTTCTGCAAGCTTTAAGATGTATTTATTCATCGCGTCAAGGATAGTCTTTAATAAATCATCTGTTGCGCCGTCTCCTGTCCTGACTTCAAGACTAATCAGATTATCAAGTTCTTGCTTATAGGTATCAGTGTCGATGTGATGCTCATTTAGAAAAATTAAATTCACGCCCTGCGTATATAAGTCTTGATAGAGCTGAAATCCGTCGTCGGCGTTGCGGCTCATACGTGAAACGCTGTCAAAAATAATTGTGTCGCCCGGCTTTATTATCTTCAATAGCTTTTTAAATTCAGGCCGCGGAAGCAATTTACCTGTGTATGTCTCACGGACGATTACAGCGTCATTATTTTCGCTTAATATATTTCTAACCTGCCTTTCGATATTCTGCTTCTGCGTGCTAACTCTCACATACCCGTAAACTTTGCCCATTATCAAAACAACTCCTAAACTTAAACCCATTGAATTTAATAATATTATCTTATTAATTGCCGTCCATTGGATTTAATAATAATATTATTATCTACCCTTATTAATTTTTGTCAATGAAATTTAATATAAAAAGAAATAGGTTGAGTTTAATTTAAAATTGTTTCAATTTGCTGTTGCCGGTGCTGTATCTCGGCCTATAGGGCAGGTTAGCAGCGCGTTATCAGGGATCGCCTATAACAGAGATTGTATAGTTATCATAGCTGCTTGATAAATAAAAAAGGGACCTTGCGACCCCTTTACCTGTTTCAATCCATCTAAAGGAAGATTAGCAACTCTTCGCGACACAGTTAAATACTGCATCGCTAAAAATCGGGCGCTTACAAAATTATCACGCGGAAATTCCCGCAAAATTTATAAATCTAATATCTGTCAAGCTTCTTAGATTTTTTGAAAAACTTAAACAGATTTAAAAATTCGCCTTTTTTGCCCATAACATCCTTCGCCGTCATCGGCTGAAAATTTACAAAACCTCTCAAATCAATGCTTTAAATGCAATTAAATTTTACTTAATACCGCCTATTCAGTTGTCAATCTGCAATTAAATTATATAAAATTATATAAAAAATTCAGTGTTTACAATAGGGAAAAATTTAATTTATAAAAATTATTTGAGATCTTAAGTTCGGATACTTTATGTCCAAAGCTCATGCCATAATATACTCGTCGAGACAGGGAGACAGCCTGCTGATCAGATTAGGAATGCCAGCGGGAAAAAATTTATAAAAAATAAAAAAATTAATTAAATTCAAGACGCTTTATGTCAAGTTCATTATTTAGAATTAGATACAGTAAAGTTCTTCAAGCGTGAGTGTGGGAGCTGGGTTAAATTTTTTGTAGTTAGGCTCATATGCTATAAACTCATCATAATCCTGTTCTTTAATAATAAAATTTCCGCCGTCAGCTGGCTTGCCGCCGCTGCGCATTTCCGGCACATCACACAGCGGACTTTGACGGGCATCAATAAATATCGTCTCAGCGTCGATTAAATACGGATTTATATTTTTAGCGTCATAGATATTTTCGCCGTCATAAATTTTTGCATTGCTGCTAATATTGCTGAAGCCGATTATTACGACGTGAACATGTGCCATGTCTGCCGACTCGCTGCTCCACTTGAACGTCCGCCATGCAAAATTAATATTAACTTCGCTTGTTAATAAAGGCTTCCATAACACAGCGACCGCATCGCCCTGTGTAACGCTGTTAGTTGAGACTAACGCGGCTTTAATATTAGTATCTTTCATAAAATCCGCAGCTAATTTATACCAGCAGCTAACGTAGTCAAGATTTCCGACGTTAGCCCAACCCTCAAAGACTTTTTCAAGTTCGGTCTTCTGCTCAGAACTCATCACTCTTGCGCCTCTAAACGGCGGATTGCCCATAATATAATTTAATTCGCTCGGCTTGATGACATCGCGCCAATTTATCTTAAGCGCATTAGCCTCAACTATATTTGCGTAAGTCTTCAGCGGCAGATAATTGCTGTAAAAGTCATGAAGAATATCCTGCGTCTCTCTTATCATCTGATGCTCAGCTATCCATAATGCAGTCTTCGCAACGGCCACAGCAAAATCATTTATCTCAATTCCATAAAATTGATTTATTGAAACTTTTACTGGGCTCTCGTCTTGACTGAAAATCATTTTAATCTGGCCGGTAGCGTCAAGTTCTTTTAATATTTTATTCTCAAGATGCCTTAACGATAAATAAGTCTCAGTTAAGAAATTTCCCGAGCCGCACGCTGGGTCTAAAAATTTTAGGCCCGCTAATTTATTTTGAAATTTAACAAGCTCTTTATTACGCTTAGAGTTCATCGGCAAATTTATTATTGCGTCAAGCTGCGCCCTTAAGTCCTCAAAGAATAACGGATCGATCACTCTATGAATATTTTCGATTGAAGTATAGTGCATCCCGTTTAGGCTGCGCGTTTCGGGGTTTAACGTACTCTCGAACAGCGAGCCGAATATCGTCGGGTTAATGCCGCTCCAATCGAAGCCGTTCGACATGTCATCAAGAATAATTTTAACAGGCTCATCGTCCGGCTCGTTCAAGTTTGGAATTTCAATGCCGGCATCTTCAAACAGGCCGCCGTTGACATACGGAAAAGTTTTTAAATCGTCATCGATATACGGGTCGCGGTCTTCTGGCTTCTGCGCAAGAATTTTAAACAGCTCGATAATCGCATTTCTTGCAGTGTTGCTGCGGGAGCTAATATAATCATGCACAGCATTTTTATTAAACAGCCCTGCATCCTCAGCATAAAGCAAAAATACTATTCGCACACAGAAAATATTTAAACTGCGTAACGCCTCAGGACTGTTCGGGTTAATATATTTTGTCTGCAACGCTGCATAGAGCTTGTGAACGAGTTCGCCGGCCCGCACTGAAATTTCAAGCTCTTTTATCTCAGCCGGAGTTGCTGCCTTGCTATCAACTAAAATTTGCAGCTTCGGCCATTCGCGTTCTAAATTTTCAAGCTCTATAACTTCAGGCTTGGCTCGCGGCCTCTCCATGTCGTAAATCCAGAACTCTTTGAAATTGCACGTGATAATCCAGCGGCCTTTTTCTGATGCAGGCAGCCAGTCATAATAGCGCTTGGCTTGGTCATAAGGCGTTAATAAACTGCCGTCTGACTGCTTTGCCGCCTTGCCTAAATCAATATCAATGCTCTTCTGCTCGATAATAATTTTAGTGCTGGGAATATAAATATCGATATAGCTTTTATGCTCAAGCTCAACGCGCTTCTCAAACTCGATTAAACTTTCAGGCTCGTCGATGCCGCAAATATAGCGCAGAATTTCAAGCCAAAATTTTTGCGTTTCGCTTTTCTCGTCGCCCTTGCCTTGCCAGCGATTTATAAAACTTCTAATTTCGTTTTTATCTATCGTTGCCATCGCTCTCACCCTAAATAATTTTCTATAGCATGCTCAACAGTAGCATTTAAGCTCTTACCGGCCTGAAATGCGCGAATAGCTATTCTCTTATGAAGTTCAGACGCTATCCTGACATAGAACACGCCTTTATATTCCCGCTCCGGCTCTTTGCCGACCTCACGGCAAAAATCAAGATAATCGTCTACCGCATCGTGAAATTCTTTAATCACGCTGCCTATACTTGCGCTCTCAAAATTTACAAAATCATTTATGCCCTCTATCTTTCCGCGCAATGTATTTGTGTCCGTATCAATTTCAAGCCGCGTATAATAACCTTTATATTCCCAAACATTATTTTTCATCAAATTCTCCTATATTCGATAAAAAATTTGCTATGTACTTTACAGCCGCAACGGGCATTACATCAGAAGCGTGCTGTAATTTCATTTTCTCAAGCTTGCTAATATTCATCACCTATTTACAACTAATATTTAGTTGTGATATATTACCATATCAAGACATGAACTAAAATTATTACTATTATGGAAGTATGAATTATCATAAATATTTTAGGGATTCTCTTTTCACTTTCTGTAAAAGACACATACCGTTTACTATTTAGCTTATCACTCATAACACGCCATTCTGCCTCATAAAGCACCATAGGAAGTTGTTCTTCAATAAGGTTTATAACCTTCATTTTAGCAGAATTCAGTGTCCCGTAAGAATCCAATATATTAAGCCAAGAGATGTCAAGAATTATAGCAACGACACACATAAATAGCATGATATATATCTTCGTCTGAGATTGAATAACTCCCATAGTGAGTCCCATAAGTGCAACCATTGTGCTGCTAACTGAAATATAAAATGAATTTACGGACTGACGTCGTGATACTAAATCCTCAGAAGATTTTTGAAACATTTTATATTGATCCAACAGCGCTGATTTGTATGAAGTGCGTTCCTCTTCTTGCATTTCTTCATAAAATCGAGAAAAGATTCTGTAATACCCATGAGCAAAATTATCAATGCGTTCTTTTACTTCTTTTATAGTCTGTTGCTCTGCTATTAGGCGTTTTTTTTGTGAAAATTGATCTAATTGTGAAAGGAAATCAGGAATAGTATATTTTTGAGGATTAAGAACAAAAATCTGTTTGTTCAGCTTGAAAGCTTTATAAACTTCCCATCCCATTGTTTCAGTCTTATAAAAAGAATCAGCTCCAATTAGAACAATGACTATTTGAGCCATTTTTATTTGCTTTAGAGCTTGTTTTTTCCATCGTGAAGGAATTCCTGATTTTAAAATTAGTATGTTAGCATTATTTTCGCCATTTATTGCATGACCGTTTTCATCAATTTTCCCCGTTAGGTACGGTTCAATTTTATTTTTCACATATTCGTAATCTTTTCCAGAATGTACGATGTAGACGTTTACCATGTTTAAGATATCTACTTCAGCAAAGAAAAAATAGGCATTAAATATATCTCTTCATAGAATCGAGTACATGAAGAGGATGCCCTGGAATTGAAGCAAAATAACAAGAATATTGATGACCAAGCCAT
Source organism: Synergistaceae bacterium (assembly GCA_017470785.1). GTDB lineage: Bacteria > Synergistota > Synergistia > Synergistales > Aminobacteriaceae > JAFUXM01. Next base: position 8,033 of record JAFUXM010000001.1, on the reverse strand, counting down.
GAGGCGATTAAAAATGTAGTTCCAGCGTAAGTTAATTTGATATTCATTAAAAATGCTTCTTCTCCTTCAGAATATATTTTTATTTAATTTTATCACAGCTTCACAGCGAATGTTGGCAAACTTAACAAGTCTGAATTTCACATACGATATATACCTTGCTGCGGGATAACCCTGAAAATTATTTGATGGCAAGCAAAGCCATCGAACATCACTTATAACCCCGCTCGGCGCTTACCTATGTGTAATTTCTATTTATATTTCATATATGTAATTTATTTATATATATATAATCATTATCATAATCATTATCATGATCATTATCATTAATATTATCATGATTATAATCATTATCATTATCATTAGCATTAGCATTATCATGATCATTAATATTATCATGATTATAATCATTATCATTAGCATTATCATGATCATTAATATTATCATGATTATAATCATTATCATTAATATCATCATGATTATAATCATTAGTATATTGAATTATACTAAAATATATGCATAATAATATATATAAAATATTCATAGCAAGGGGTGAGAGCATGAAAATTATATCTTTGGTATCACGCAAGGGCGGGGCGGGTAAGACTACAACAGCTCAAGCGATAGCAGCGGGCTTTACTGCTAAGGGCTATCGCGTATTAGCTATCGATTTAGACGGGCAAGGCAGCTTAACGCATATCATGAACGCTGCTAATGCAGGGCAAACCATCGCCCCCGTTTTGGCCGGTCAGTTAAATATCAAGAACGCCGTGCAGCATACCGGCAAGGGCGATATTATCGCCGCAAATGCAAGCCTTGATAATATCGAGATAACCGGCAACGGGCGCGAGTTACTTTTGAAAAAAGCGTTAGAGCTTGTAAGGGCTGATTATGATTTAGTTTTGCTTGACACCGTCGCAGCGTTTGATATTCTGACCCTGAACGCATTAACAGCGTCGACAGGGCTTATATTGCCAGCACAGTGCGATATATTGAGCTTGAACGCATTAAAAAATACTTATGATTTAATACAGTCAGCCCGTGAAAACGTCAACGCTGATTTAAAAATTTATGGAGTTCTACTAACACGGGTTAGCTCTAAGAACAAGACAGCTATGCAAATTGCCGATCTGTTCAAGCAGGCAGCAATGACTATGAACACGCGCGTATTTAATTCGCAGATACGAGAGAGTGCGACGGTAAGGACGGCGCAAGCACTGCAGCTGGATATTTTGAGTTACAGACCTAAAAGCAATGCAGCCCGTGACTATCAAGCATTTATAAATGAACTTATGGAGAGTGATTAAATTATGGCAGAAGTGCAAATGAAAAATAATTGGACAAATGCAAGCAATATTAATAAGCCCGCAGCTGATATTCCGTTAAAGGCAGAGGACACGGCGGCGCATCAGGACGGGCAAGGCATTTTTATTTTGCCGCCGAAACGCGAGACAAAGAGCAAGAGAGCTATATTATTGATAAGGCCGTCGGTGTATGACAAGCTTAAAATAGCAGCGGCAAAGCAAGGGCGCAGCTTTAATGACTTAGCAAACAGCCTTTTTGAATTGTATATCTCTCAGCAACCCGACGCGTGAGTACAGCTTAGAATACACTTTTAAATTAAATATGAGCGGCGCGGCTGTTGTAAATCTGTTAGCAGTTTCGCCGCTTACTAATCTTACAGTGTACTTCGGCGGACATCAGAGGAAGTCCCGTCTTTGAATATAAGACAGGATGAGATGTATTTAATGCTGGTGTCATCTTGGACATGAAGTACTTTGCTCTCGACGTCCTCCATGGGCATAATAGTCTCTGGGTAATCCGTGTTTATTCCGTAGATAACGGCACTTATCACGTCTTTTTCGGGAGCGGCCAGAAGCTTTTTGTTGATTTCCACGGCGTAAGTTGTGAATCTGTTCATGTCTATATCAATATAAACGAAACTTTGCGGGAAGACCCAAGGCTCTTTCATGTTGAGAACTGTCTTCTTGTGTAAGTTAAAAAATTCTTGATCGATATTCACCGAGCAAAGCCAAGGCCCTTGTTCCCGCCCAGCTGCGTCGATGCACTTGATCTCAATCTCTGCCGTCCCAGTTCTTTGTAGGTTCTCTATCTCAAGTTTTGGAAACAGAGCATTGATGTTTGTATTAATCTGCTGCATAAAACCGGTTGAGCGATATTCTGTGTCAGGTTTTACACGATACAGAAATTCCTTTACGTTATAATCGTCTGCTGTTATTAAGAAATTGATTTGTCCCGTCTTATCATCGAAAATCGGCATCAGGTTGACCGTGCGTTTCGGTGTAATTAAAGGTATCCTTGCGCCTCCAAGAATTTGGATTGTTCCGTCTGATGAAGACAACCCCACGCCCCATAGCATAAGGAATAACAGCGTTCCTGCTCCAAGACCGGCAAGATGCGCGGACGGCCCTTTACGCAAATGGAGAAGTACTATGCAGACAGTAAATATAAGACCTGATGAAGCGAGAATGTAGGGAAGTATTTCCGGCCAGCGCCGTACTATCTCGAAACTGGCAGCAAAGAAAATTGAAAAGAACATCCCTGTACGAATTGTAAAAATTTTTTTCCAGATCAGGGACAGTATATCGCGCCACCTCATCAGCGGAACGACGTTTCCCGTTGCCGCCTCTGCGAATATAAAATTCTCGTGAAAAATTTCCGCGCTGTCCTTCATGTACTCCCAGAAGCAGCGCACTTCCTTTATGTCCGGAGCATTTTCTTTGTTCCCGTATCGCGGCTTGGCGAAGCGCAGCAAATACTCGTCCTCGTAGCGATCAAGTATAAGATCAAAAATATCCTGATGATAGACGTGAATATTAAGGCCGTTTGCTGCTTTCGCGTCCTTGCGCAATGCAAGAAGACGGACGCACCAGCCGTCTTCTTGTTCAAGTTTTGTTAAGGTACGGGCAATGGAAGATTGATTTCGCCCCATCACGATTGCGATGTCCGGCGCACCCCAATATATCTCTTGTTCCTCGTTCCAGACAAGGTGACTTAGCGTAGGGGCGAGTTGTGCGTATTTCTCTCTGAGATATTCCTGCTGTTCAAGAGTATTGCCTTTAAACCGCCTGACATCGGCGACGTAATCTCCGAGAAGTTCGTGGATTTTTTCACGGGCTGCCTGAAAATCCCTGAACTTATTTTGCAGAAGTTCTATAACTTCTTCTGACAGATTGAAACCTGCCATGCTACACACCCCCATAACTTAATCTAAACCCTTGCGCCGTAAAGCTCAGTCAGATGCATTGGACAAACAGCAAGCCCTTTATCTACACTACTATACCAGATTTTTTTGATACAGCTAAATTTTTTAAATTTTTAATGAGGAGGTAATTGGTTGACTTGTTGTTTATGACTTGGCTTGCGATGAGATAGACAAATAGCGATATTTAATATATTATAGTTGCCGTATTACGGTCAACGGATTACTAAAGTTTAACGCCGTTACCATTATGAGAGAAAAATAAACTCTCTGGTGGTGACGTGAAATGGCTAAAATAGGCAGGCCAAAGAAGTACAACTCGGCGACCGAGAAGATGAAAGCATATCGCGAGTCGAAGAAACAAGGAGGCGCAGTACGGCTTGATTGTTACTTGCCTTCCGAGTATCGGGAGCAGTTAGTAGAAGTTTGTAAGGCAACGGGGTCAAGTTTTGGCGAGGGAATTTGCTTCTTGCTGGATTTTTATTTTGAGAATAGAGGCGATGAACCTCCGTAGCAGCTCCGTTGTGAGAATGTTAGGAGGCGTGATTTAATGGCTTGGAAAGGCAGGCCAAAGAAGTATAATTCAGCGGCCGAGAAAATGAAAGCGTACCGTGAAGCTAAGAAAAAACGGGGCGCAGTGCGCATTGACTGTTACATCCCATCCAAATATGCGGCGATGATGAATATTGTGCGTCAAAATACCGAGGCAAGCGTGAGCAAGGGAATTTGCCTTCTGTTGGACACATATTTTGAAAAATCCGGAAGCGAATTTCATATAATGTCTGAGTGTGAGCAACTATAATGCCCTTTTTATGATGCAGTTAAAAGTGAAGTGAAAGGAAGATGTTATATCATGAGACGAAAAAATTTCTGGATTTTTATTGCTTTTATTTGCATATTTGCTCAAATATTTTGCCTCTCTGTGAATGCTATTGCTATTACTGAAGAAGAGGCTAATAAATTCGCGCGTCAGGCCTATGACAAGGCTATGAGCCTATCGCGAAATTCAAACAGTATTGACGCGGCGTCAATGTACTTTATCAATGCTCTTTCGTTCAATCCGGGAAGAATAGATATTATCTCGGCCTATGTGAACATGATAATTAAAAATGCCGAACGAAATCCCAGCTTCGCTGTTGATTCCCTTGATGCGCTGAACGATTTTCTGAGTGCGCAGATCATGACCGTTAAACCCGACGACATTCAAAAGATTATCAGATTGAGGGAGACCGTCTCCAAGACGCAGGAATCCCTTATCAACCGCAGTGCAAGCCGAATAGCTGGCGAGAGAAGAAGCTCCAGTCCGTCTGCGAACTCTAATCGCGATGCTAAAAAGTATAGAGACAGGGCGGAGAAAGCACGAACTCTGAAGGATTACATTCAGACAATGCGCAGCGCTCAAGAAGCGTTGGAAGGCGAGGACGAATCTGACATATCAGACAGCCTTCAGCCGGCTTTAGCTCTTGAAGCCGGCATAAAGCATATTGAAAAACTTCTTGCCATGTCGGAGAACAGAAGACTTGAGCCTCTCCAGATGTATTATCTTCAGCTTGCGGAGGCGTCTATGCAGCAGCTTGCCGCGCTGGGAGCTATACTGCCCAGCGCCGTTAATGAAGAGCTGCTGACAGTTAAAAAGAAGATCGAGAGTCAAGTTGAAAAGATCTCTGAAGTCCGTTCGTCTGCAATTTTGGAGCAGATACGCCGCGAGTACGATGACGCAAGGCACGATATTAGCCTCATGGATACGGAGCAAAAGAAAATAGACGCGATCAACGCCTTGATGCAGAGTATCACTGAGCGAGCGCAGCAAATCACATCGCAAAAGGCCGCAGCATCTCTGCGCGATTTGATGCAGAGCGTTCAGCAGCAAATGATGAAGTGCAGAGAGGAGCAGGAGAAACGCTACAATCAGTGGGCCATTGATGAGATAAAAGACGTGACTGTGGAGTTGGGCAACAGCTCGATCTCATCATCCATATGCAATATTATTATCGCCCACCTTGCGGACATCGACACCAGGTATCTAAACTTCGGGGCGCAGAATCGCCTAAACAGCGTCTATATGGGTTATTACCAAAAGATGAACGATGGCGATAAAGAAGCGGCTGATATCGCCTTGGCATCAAACGGAAAGCGTAAACTGTCTGAGTTCTAAGGAGGCGATGACATGAAAATTTCGAGAAAAGTTTCTCGGGTTATAGCAGCGCTTATTGTGACATGCTTTCTGCCCAGCGCGGCGATAGCCGGAGACAGGCCATATATTCCCACTGTCGCAGTTTCTAATACTACATTGATAAGCACGGTAAGAGGAGCGGACTCCGTTATTCTCCGCTCTCGATTTGGGACTTCGCCAAGCAATTTTCGAGGCAACTTCGGTGAAAGCGTCATGAGAGACTACCTCAATAAAACATGGGTTCCTATTGATCCTGGCCCTATCTCCATTGCACGTGGGGGCGAGATGGTGCTGCTGGATCCGTTCAAAGAGGGAAGGGTCGGCTTCGACGGATTATCCATGCGTTTCGATGCAAAAGGCAATCCAAGAAGCGTGATGGTAGCTGAAAGCAAATTTGGCGGTTCTAAGCTTGGACATACAAAATATTCCGGCAAACAGATGAGCGACGAATGGATACGCCCGCGCGCAGCTAAAACGGCTCAACATCATAGAAGGATGGCCAGTCTCGTCAAAAGTGGAAGGGTTCAGAGGGCAGCCCACGCGCCAAAGTCCGGAAAAGTAACCCATGTTAATCTGTCAAATAGGAGAAAGGCTGCAATATGGTGGAACAAAGATGCCAGAAGCTATGTCTATTATTCCGACACCCCAGTGGACGCAAAATCTTTGGAAAGAGGACTTAATAAAGTTGCTCAAATGATGGATGGAGTCGCCGCAGGGAAAATAACGCCTCGAAGGATACTGTGGAATATAGACATCGAAAATGGCTCTTTCAAAGTGACTGTATCAAATATAGATGCCAAGGGCGAGGTAGTTCCAGGCAGCGAGAAGGTCGTTGATGACCTATCAAAGCCCTACGCCAAAATGACTGCTAAAAATCAGGCATTCATGGATGAAGAGATCCGTTACGCCATTGAGAAACAATACAATGGGTCAGCTCGTAAATCAGCCTTAAAGGATTTTGAGACGGCAAAAAGGGACGGGAAGGTCGAAGAATTTGTAAAGAAATATAATTTTGGCGAATCCCATTTCTTACGTGAAGCTGGTCTTGCGTCCTTGAAAGCTGGATTGTACGGCGGCGGCCTTGCTCTCATATTTTCAGCTGTACCTCGCCTCTGGGGAAGTATAGTCAACGGTGAGAAATTTGATTATGCGAGCCTCGCAAAAGAAGCTGCGTTAGGATTTGTCAGCGCCTCTTTCAGCACAATGGCGGGAATGGGGACACACTATCTGCTCTCGGCATCCCAGTCAGCCCTTGTAAATCTGATTCCTCAAAAGCTGCACAGCATTATCAGCGGCACAGTGGGCGGGGTGTTGGCTTCGGCCATCTTTGCTTATGGCTATGCTTGGTTGAATGGCGGAAGTCTCAGAGATGCAAACAGAATGATGATTACCGGAGTTGGCTCCACGGCTGCCGGGGCGTTGGCGAGCTATGCTATTTTACAGACAGCCATGCTTGTAGGGACAGCAAGCACCGGTACCGCTATATCGTCTTTATCCGGCGCAGCGGCTACAAATGCTGCTATGGCATGGCTGGGCGGCGGCACGGTTGCTGCCGGAGGATGGGGCGCGGCGGGAGGCGCTATAGTCATGAGCGGCGGCGCCTTGATCGTTGCTTTTGCCGTTTCTGCAGCAATCTCCTACGGGTGGAATCGATTTGACCAAAACAAGCAGCTTGCCCATTTGCGGGCGCTTGTCTATAGCTATGACTAAAATTTATATATTTACAGGAGGATATAAAATGCAAAATTATGCACGTTTTATCAGGAATGCTATTGCTGTATTTTTGTGCTTTGCCGTAATGTCAGGATGTCAGGCGGCAGCAAAGTCTAAGTATGCTTCAGTTTCGTCGGCTTCGGCTTTGGAAAAAGCCCTGAACGACGGCGACATTACGCAGATTACTATCACGTCGTCCATTACCGGCAACTTTGTAATCCCGCGCTGGATAGAATCCATATCAGGATCACACTCCGGAATCACGATAACGCAGGACAAGAGCGACAAGCCCGTTTTTGACGCGGAAAGCTCGGCAAAGAAGAATGCCGCCCGCGCCGCCGAATGGTATCTTTTCTGGCCTGCTGCGGTCTACCACTCCATTACGTCCCCGTGGACAGCGGACACTCTTACCATTAGCAATTTAACGATTGAGATTTACGGCAAATCCTGCGGCATTGACGTAAGTTCATTAAGCAAGCCCGTTTATATAAATAACGTGACGTTCAGCAGAAAGGGCAGCGGGGCTTCAGCTTATCACGGCGGCTCAAACGTACACTTGTCGGGCTGTTCATTCTAATTCGTCTTTATGCTGCGGCGATATTTGCTGAAAGGATGAAACTTAATCATGAGTAAAAAGTTCAAAATATCTGTCATGGGAGCATCCGGCGTCGGCAAGACAGTCTTCTTTGCGTCGTACTTCCATTTGTTGACAAACGTCGGCGTCTCAACGCTGAACGACGGTAAAAAACACTATTCTATTACGATTAAATCTCAGAAGACGGATGATATAGTTAATGCACTTTAAAAAGTGCATAAATAACCTCGTCAAGTTTCTTAAAATTTGGAAGTAAATCACAAATTTTCCTCTTCAGCCAACTCCAGAAATGTTCTATCGGATTCAGTTCTGGACTGTATGGCGGCAAAAAT
>JAFUXM010000061.1 GCA_017470785.1 Synergistaceae bacterium | reverse complement strand
TTGTTATTATAATGCTTGAAATAATAGTCGAGAGCTGAAGTTATGTCGCTATACGGCATGCCTGAAATTGCGGCATTGACATCGCCGGTCTCAAGCCACGCCTTTTTCATGACACGCATTCCGGCCTGTCTGTAATACGGCACGAACACGTTGGACGCGGCCTCGTACGCACTCGCCTGTATCATGTACTGCTCTTCAGCACCCTTCACCATCTCCTCGTTATCGAGTGCCGCATAAGCAGTGTCGCCCTCGCCCAAGCCCATGTACTCAGTCGCGTAAATATAGAACGTGTCAACGTCCTTTGTAATATTCGGCAGCTTCTGCCAGCAGGCCTTATTAGAATAGTCCGGCGCATCGCTCGCAGTGCTTGCTGAACTGAGAGCGGCGCAACTTAAAGCCATAAGCGCAGCTAAACTAAAAACTTTCTTGATATTCATGCTATCTACTCCTTAATTTAATTAATTAAAACAAGTAATATTTAGTTATAAAATACATCCTGTCCCAGTCAAGTATCTTCAACTCGGCCTCTTTCGCCGTGTGTATATTAAACTCGTCGAAGACCATTAGCTCTTTGTCATCAGGATTATATAACGGCCAGTTATGCGCCTTGCCGTCGGGCGAGTTCTCAGCACTCAACGACGGGTCGCCGGTTCTCGCGAACTGTATCCACATTTTGCGCATAGTCTTTGCAAACGTCTCGTCAAGCACACGTCCCGTATATATAGTATTTTCAGGGTTATTCAGCACTGTTGACAGCTCCATTGCGTGACAGCACTTCATGTCAGGGATTGACGACTCAGGCGTGAAGTAATACGTATAAGACTTGCCGCCTGATTTAGCCTGATTTTCGGACAGCCTGAACAGCGGCGCAATGAACCAGATTTGATTATAGAGACTGCGCCACGGCTCGTAACTCTCAGCATCTGCGAACTTATCGTCGCTTATAAAGCTATTAAGCTTTGCCCTCTCAGTGTCGGTCAGCTGGGTTATATATTTGGCTAAACGTTTGTTGGTCTCCTCAACGAAAGTCTCCGAGCCGCCGACTATCGACATGAAGTAATTCATCTCGTCCTTATTACAGCCCTGCAAAATTGCAATGTCTCTAACTGCGCCGTTCGCGTATTCCCCGTACGGGTCAGCCGGAATATAAATCCCGTCACGCTCAGGGCCTACTCGCATCTTCAACGTCTCTGACGCGTTTATAAGCTCTTTAACGTCAACATTCTGCAAGTCTTTCACGGTCTTGCAGTTCAGTATCTTCATGATTTCAGCTGTACATTCTATTGACTGCTCCGGCGTATTTGATATGACGGGCGAGCCGCTTTGAGCTATCACGCGCTTTACGTAGTTCTCAGCACCGCTTATCAACGGTATTAATATAACACTGTCTGCGCCGGCTGATTCGCCCCATATAGTCACATTATCAGGGTCACCGCCGAAGTTTGCGATATTATCATGAACCCATTTCAAGGCCATGACCTGGTCCATTATGCCCAAGTTCTGCGCGTCGGGATAATCTGCGCCGTCGGGCAAGTGCGACAAGTGCATAAATCCGAACGGCCCGACCCTGTATGCTATGCTCACCGCGATTATATCGGGATTTTCGGCAACGAGATTATGCAGATTAAACATCGGGTCAACCGTGCCGCCGGACACAAAGCCGCCGCCGTGTATCCACACCATGACCGGCTTATTACGCATATCATTATCAGCCGTCCAGATATTTAAATATAAACAGTCCTCGCCCTGAGCGTACAGTGACGCCGGCTCGCTTGCGCTCTCTTCCTGATACGGAATTTTAGCATTATAATACGCCTCGTACACGCCGTTATCAGGCACAAACTCGACCGGAGCTTTCCAGCGCAACTTCCCGACCGGCTGCTTAGCGACAAACGGGATGCCCTTAAATTCCATTACATCATCAGAAATTCTGCCGACAAAAGTCCCGTTAATGCACTTCACGGCAAGCGACTTGTCATAATTATTATCTGTGATTTGCCTGTTCATTCCCGCTTTAGTGCCGCTATCTGTGCCGCCGCCGCACCCGGCACAGCAGCTCATGAGCATAAATGCAAGCAATAACAAGCTAAAGACCCTGTTTATATTCAAGTTAGCAACTCCTTTAGATTAAATATATTAAATTATACATTAAATACAGT
>JAFUXM010000060.1 GCA_017470785.1 Synergistaceae bacterium | reverse complement strand
GAGCGCAAACACAGTGCGGGTTGCACTGAGAGCGCTTGGATATTCAAAAGATGAGATAGTGCCGCACGGCTTCCGGTCAATGGCCTCAACTATTTTAAATGAGCAAGGCTGGCCGCCGGACGCGATAGAAAGGCAGTTAGCGCATGTTGAGCGTAACAAAGTCCGGGCTGCCTACAACCGAGCCGAGTATCTCGCAGAACGGCGGGAGATGATGCAGGCGTGGGCGGACTGGCTGAATAACTTACATATTTAAATATTTGCGCCGGAGCAGTTCAACCGGCGCTTTTACTTAAGATACAACTAAATCACGTTTTGATAAAAATCCAGCTCGTTGCATTGAGGAATATTGCCCCATGCCGCTTCAAGCTCTGCACGATGTTCCCTGATTATGCTGCGGACAACAGTTGAGACAGAATAGGCAAAACATGGAACAATGCCCCCTAAAGCGCCGCAATTCGCGCTCATGTTGCGGGCTGCATATAAACAGCCCTTGTTGGAAAGACTAATTGCTGCCGTATCGTTTACCGGAAGCCATGTAACACCTACAGGACGATTAAGAACGTATGAAAGAACAGCTGCTTCATCCGGCAATAAATTTTGCAGCACGGTAAACAACGCCGCTTTTTGTCTTGCCCGCATTAAATAGTCCACTCCCCATGCGGTAAGTTTACAGACAATAAAAGCCAGAGATAACAGCCATGCGCCAAAAAGCCAATTAGTTATATTCATATTCATATCTTCCAGTTTAACATGAAAACCCTGAAAAAAATAATCTAATACAAGCACACTGGAAGAAAAAATAAAAACTGGGGCTAAAATTTTCAATGACCATAACTCTTTTAAAAATTGAAGCCCAGCTGATAAATAAGACAACGTTTGCGTATCACTCCTTTACCCTGCCGCCTTACTTCCAGAAATGCTGAACAATCGCAAGCACAAGCCCCATAATGATGCCTACCCACGCTAAATTCCATGAAAATTTATTCTGCATAGTATCAAGGCGGGCGTTCATAGTATCAAAACGTCCTTCTAACCTCGTATTCAGGATGTCAAATTTTTTCTCAAGGCGTTCGGCAATATTTTCATGTTTAGCCAAATTTCTCTCCATAATAGCCTCCATACGTTCCACGGTATTATTTACCAGTCTTTCTGTAGCGTCAAAACGCTGATCCATACGACGTATAGTAGCCTCGAATACATCTTTTCTCACAAATTCTTCTGCCATAGTTTCCGCCTCCTTTAATCCGGGTATCGTCACTTGTCGGTGATCCATAGCTCTTGCCTCCTTAAACTGCCGCCGTCGCCTGAGGCTGCAAGCCGATTAATCTATCCACCCGCGCCCAAAACTGTACAGCGTTTTCGGGTGTATCAGGAACTTGTAATCTGCGCCCATTACCAAGCTCATAAGATAACATTCCACGCTCCTGTGTAACGGTTGTAGGTGTGAACTCACTTGCATTTTCCGCTTGTCCCGCTTTAGTCACGGACTCTTCCGTCTCTCCGGTTAAATAAGAGACTGTCGTGTCTAAAACTTCCGCAAGACGCTTAATTAATGGAAGAGGGGGAGTATATCCTTCCGTCTCCCACCTCCTATACGTCGAGAAAGAAGTAGGGACAATATTTGCAAGTTCCCTTTGCGTTAAATTCTTATCCTCTCTTAATTGTCTTAATTTTTCAGCGAATGTCAATTTTCCCACCTCCTTTACTCATTTTAGAATACAAGGCGGGTAAATTCAATTACACAAAATTTAATAATAAATTACTCAAATTTAAATAAAATCCTCTTGACAATTCTCAGAATTTATTTATAATATTCATTAATGAGTAATAAATGAGTAATCGGAGGTGAGTAAATGTCTGAAATTGGGAAGCGTATTAAGCAGCTTAGGCAAAAGGCTGGGCTTAATCAAAGAGAGTTAGCCGATATGGCTGGCGTATCATTCTCAACTCTCAGACGTTGGGAAGTTTACGGGGCAAGCCCCCGAGTTGAAGAAATATCTAAGCTTGCGGCTGCTCTCCACGTCACAGAGGCCGAGCTTTTAAACGGCGCGGAAAACGAAAGTTGGACACTCGAAATTAAATTTGATAATTCGCAAAAGGAGTTGGTAAATATGACGGCAGATGTTCCGTGCTTATCTTCGATAACAGGAACTAAGTCCGGCGCTGTACTAACACTGTCGGGCAAGTGGGACACGTTCAAGGACGATGCGAAATTTCAGGATTTTGTCGACCAGCTTATCAAGGCAAGAGACAAGATTTTGAGAATGAGCGAGGACTGGTGTTAGTGGCTGTATATATATATATATGTATTGTGTATGTGTATATGTGTATATGTGTTTAATTGGAGGTTGAGTTATGAGTAATGAATTGCAGGTCTTTAATTTCACGGGCAGCAAGAGCGTAAGAGTTATAACTGAGGCGGACAGCGCTCCGTGGTGGGTTGCTAAAGACGTGTGCGATATTTTGGAGCTTTCTAATCCAACAAAGGCTTTAAAGGCGCTTGACGACGATGAAAAAATGACCCTAACAATTAGTGAGGGTCATTCAGGACAAAGAGGCGGAGCACAATTCTTAAATGTTATTTCCGAGTCCGGCCTTTACGCGTTAATCTTTAGGAGCAACAAGCCCGAAGCAAAGAGATTTAGAAAATGGGTCACGAGCGAAGTCTTGCCGGAGATTAGGCGCACAGGATTATACGTCGCTAATAAGACGATTGCGGCACTTCAGAGCGAGGTCAAGGCTCTTGAGGCGGGGAATACTCAGCTCAAGCAGGAAAATGCGGAGCTGCAGGCGCAGGTGTCGGAGATGTATCCGCTCAAAGTGTTAGGCGAAATCGTGCTTGCACAGAAGGGCAGCCTTACAATTCAGGAAGCGGCGCAATTATTAGCCGCTCACGGCTTCCCTATCGGGCAAAACAGGCTTTATGGGCTGCTCCGCAAGTTAGGGATAATTTGCAAGCGCAAAGGCAAGCAGTGGAATAATCCAACGCAGAAATCGGTTGAGCGCGGGCTGCTGAATTTACAAGTCGACCATGGATTTTATGTAACGCCGCGCGTCACGCCGAAAGGGCTGCAGCTTTTCGTCAATATACTGACGTCGCAGGAATTTCCGTTAATCGAGTTAATCGATAGCGCGGAGAAGTAGGTCGAAACCGGCGGAGTTTTGCCGGTCTGTCCGTAAGGCGGACACTGACGAGACCAAATTTTATACAAGGGGGCAGAATTATGAAAAGAGGCAGGAAGCTTAATACGTTTACGGTTGAAGAGGCGCTAAGTCTCTTTGCCAGAGCCGGTAACGACGACCAGCGCCGGGAGATTTTAGACCGGCTGACGCTTGCCAGACTGCGTGAATTAGCAAAAGAGCAGGGTATCGCGCTTGAGTTCAATATTAAGAAGGAGTTTGTTATTAATTTAATAATGAAAGAACTTTCGCAGCGTCAAGAGGCCGAGCCTGAAGCACGCGAGCCTGAAGAGCAGCGTCAAGAAGTCATAGAGACGGCGGCTGATCGCAAGGCAAGACTTGAGCGGGAGATGCGGGAGCGCGAGGCAGCAGCGGCGGCAGCAGCTAAGCCGGAAGTTCTGCAAGATATTCAAATAGATGATTTGCCGCTCAATCAGCTTAGACAGCTTGCCGGTGTAAGTCAGGCGGAAGTCGCGAGGGCAATACGCTGCAATTTAGATGATTATTTAAATGTAGAGTACTGGGGACGCGGCAAGGGTGTAAGCCGGCAGATCGCCGCAAAAGCCCGAAAGTATCTGACGGGCTGCGTCAGGCGGAGATATACCTGACAAGGCTGATAAAAGCGGGTTAGCGGAATTTGAAAATTTATTTAGGGGGACAAGTTATGAATGGCATAAAACTTGAACTTGAGTTCGGCGAAAGGAGTCTGAAAGCACTTCAGGGGCTGACGGATAAGTTAGACACAATCCAAAGCGGCCTGGAGCGGCAAGCAGCAAGCGATAACGGCGAGGAGTTTTTAACAGCGGCGGAGTTTTGCAGCAAGTACCGTATCGGGCGGTCAACTCTAAACCGGCGTGTTCAGGAGCAGCAGGTAATTAAAAACAATTTCGGCGGCCGCACCCCGCGCTACAGATGGGCTGACGGCTATGGGAAGGATATTTAGAGGAGGTAAAAAGCAATGTTAAAGGCAATTTGTAATTGGTTGGACGAGTTGGAGCAGCGGCGCATATTTGCGAGGCGCAAGCGTTTATTAAAGCGGCTGCGTGAGGCCGTGGAGCATGACCGGACGGAGCGCATCAACCGGCAAATTCTGAAACTTCAGATGCGCGGATTTAGTCCTGAGTTTTTAAATTATATTCCGTAAGTGAATGCAAGGGACAATAGTCATGTTGCAACGAGATGAAGATTTAGCGCTCAGGGTTGAAACGCTGGAGCAGCGGTTAGATAACGTTGAAGCCGCCTTGCTTAAGGCGCTCAGTGGAACGCAGCGGCTGTCGGCTGTGTTGAAATGCGTGGTAAAAGAAGGGGTGAAGGATTAGCAATGACCTTTGATGAACTTTTAGCGACAAGCGACATAAGCGAAAGATTTTGTGAGGGCTGTGAGGCTATCCGGTGCATAAAGGGCGGACTGGAAGAGCCGGACGACTACGAGTGCGAAGTTTGCGACTGGGACATAAGCAGCAATGACTGCTTGAAGTATGACGCATATTGCAGAATGCGGGACGCCATCGAGATAATCGAAGAGGCAATCGCAGAAGAGGGCAGCTATTACGACTATGAATAAATTTTAAATTTAAATAGGGGGAATTTGAGCATGAATATTTACGACATTGACGATTTAGGCAAGTTCGACGTTGACGACAAGAACGTAAAGACGTTCTATAAGAGACTTAGTGACGATAAATTCTTAGGCGTTGAAGCCGGATGCGGTAAATACAAGGGCAATGACCATGTTTATTTAGCGTTCGACGTGAAAGATGAAACCGTAATCCGCAAGCATCGTTGGTGCAACCGGTATTTCTGTGAAGACACTGAAAATGCGCCTTTAAGGCTTGCCTTTGCATACAGCGGCATCCATGAGCTTGAAAACTTTATAGAGGCCTTAGAGTTCGCGGTAGACGTGTTGAAGCAGGCTCAGAATTTGGAGCAGGAGTGGGCGTTTTAATCATGAGCAAGAATAAATTAAGACCCTGCCCGCGTTGCGGGTATAAAGGATATTACGAAGTTAATGGCTTAGATGAAACCCGCGTGGCATGTTCTCATTGCAATTTTGCAACTAATCCATACATCGACCGGGACGACGCGGCTAAAGAGTGGAATAGGAGAGCTTAGCATGAGCGAGAATAAATTTGAGCTGAAGCCGTGCCCGTTCTGCGGCAGCAGGGATTTGGAACTTTACTCGGAAGAAAATGACGTGTTAGGCGAAGTTTGCTGGGAAAGCTTTATTTTATGCAATAACTGCCATGCGCATTTCAGAAAATTTGTAACATATGACAGCCGTGAAGAGGCCGAGGCTGAAATAGCTGAGCTTTGGAACACGCGCCGTATTAATGAGAAAGCTGATGCGATATTTGATGTTTTTAATGATCTGCTTATGGGGTTCACTGAGACCACACGCGTAGCGCTTGCGCTTAACGGAAATATAAACGAGCTGGGCGAAAATTTTAAAGCTTGTCTTAGGCTCATGGATGGATTTGCGAAGGTAATTGACAATGCGTGAGGAAGAGTATTACAGGCTGCAAAAGCTAAGCAAGGTTTACGGCGTGACGCTCAGGACGGCGATATTAATAGCCAGTGCGGAGCTTGACCGGAAATACTGGGAACGCAGCAGCAAGATTGATTTATTACAGGGGGTTATTTAGACATGGCTGACAGCGAGATTAAAGCAGCTGCCCGGCGCGAGTATCAACATGAGTATTACCTTAAGAATAAAAAACACAAAACTGAGTATCGCGCCGCGAACAAGGAGCATATATCTAAACAAAGACACGAGTGGTACATCAAGAACAAGGGGCGCATACGTGAGCAGCAGCGCGAGTATTATGCCGCGAACAAGGAGCGCATAGCTGAACGGAAGCGCGAGTATTATGCTGAAAACAAGAAGCGCATACTTGAGCATCAACGCGAGTACCGCGCTCAGAAAGGGAGCGGGGATAATGCTTAATTCTGAGACGTTAGAGGCAAGGCGTAAGGGTATCGGCGGCAGCGACGCAGCAAAAGTTTTAGGGCTGTCGCGATGGGGCGGAGCGTACAGCGTATGGGCTGATAAAGTTTTAGGTCAGAGCAAAGAGCTTGACAGCGAGGCCGTGTATTGGGGCAATGTGCTTGAGGAGACGGTGGCGCAGGAGTTCGCAAGGCGCGAGGGCTTAGAAGTTATCCCGCGCAATGAGATATTTCACAGTGCAGAATTGCCGTTCATGCTTGCTAATATCGATAGGCAGATAGTCGGGCAGAATATCGGGCTTGAGTGCAAGACAGCGAGCGCATTTAAGGCCGGTGAATGGGACGGCGATAATCTGCCGGATGAATATTATGTGCAAGTGCAGCATTATTGCTTTGTCATGGGCTGGATAGGCTGCTGGATAGCGTGCTTAGTCGGCGGCCAAAGATTTATTCACAAGTTCGTGCCGCGAAACGACGCATTTATAAAAGATATGTGCGAGCAGGAGCTGAATTTTTGGGGAAATTACGTCTTAACTCAGACCCCGCCGCCGTTGAATGAGACTGACAAAGTCATTATTGCCCAAAGCAGCGATGAGCTTTTAACGCCGACGGAGAGTGACTTTAACACAGCTGCGAAGCTTGTTACTGTCAACGCGCAGATTAAGGAGCTTGAGGCGCATAAAAAGCTGTTGGAGAATAAGCTAAAGCTCAGGATAGGCGAAAATGCGGGTATCGAGGGCGTTGCGACGTACAAGAAAATCAAGGACAGCATTAAAACTGACTGGGCAGCCTTATGCGACGGCGAGGGTATCAGCAGCGAGACTATAGCTAAATACTCGCATATTCAAGAGGGGTACAGGAGATTTTTATTGAAATTCAAGGAGGTAAAATCAGATGGCAACAGTTAATGGGTTAGGCAATAATCAAGTAATGCCGCTTGGTGAGAAGATTAATAAGGGCGTCGCGCTGAACTCGAGCGAGTTTAAGAGCGTGATGCAGAGCTTTAAGGCTCAAATCG
Organism: Synergistaceae bacterium; assembly: GCA_017470785.1. Taxonomy (GTDB): domain Bacteria; phylum Synergistota; class Synergistia; order Synergistales; family Aminobacteriaceae; genus JAFUXM01. Next base: position 2,555 of record JAFUXM010000060.1, on the reverse strand, counting down.
CGGACGCCTTGCCTGTTCACTTAAAGAAGAACGCGGACAAATACGCACGGCAAGCAATTATGTTATTTAATCAAAATCCTAAATTGCAGCTTTGCACGCCGGTATCGATTTTAACAGCGTTGATGACCGCATCAGGCTTAGGACTTGACTTAACGCCGCAGCTCGGCCAGTGCTATATCATACCGTACGAGGCGCGGAAGAAAGTCGGCAATCAATGGGTAACTGTGAATGAGGCGCAATTCCAATTAGGTTATCGCGGGGTTATCGCGCTTGCCTACCGGAGCGACGCAATTAAACGCATTGACGCGCAAGTCGTGTGTGAGAAAGATTATTTTAAATACTCGAAGGGCTTAAATCCTGTACTTGAGCATGAAGAGAGCGACGAAGAGGACAGGGGCGCGGTTACTCACGTATACGCAGTGGCGAATTTTGCCAACGGCGGCTTTGCCTTTGAGGTATGGCCGATAGCTAAAGTCATGGCTCACGCAAAGAAATTCAGCAAGAGCTTTGTAATCAAGAATTATCGGACGGGCGAAGAGAGCATTAACGCTAAATCGCCGTGGGCAACTGACTTTGAGGCTATGGCTAAGAAGACGCTAATAATGGCCATTTGGAAGTATCTGCCGTTATCGACAGAATTATTATTAGCGCAGGCACAAGACGGGAGTGTTAAGAATGACGCGGCGGAACTTGCTAAAATTCAAGATGAAAAAGAAATTGTTACCTTATCAGCGCTACATGTTCAAGAGATTACCGAGGGCGGAGATGTCACGGAGAGCGAGAGCATGGCTCAAATGGGCGAAACAGAGCCGGTTGCAGAAACTCAAGATAATAACACTTCAGAACAAGCGGCGCAGACGCATAAGCAGGAGGCGGAGTAGAGATGATAGATAAGAAATATGTAACAATAGATTATCTTATTGCAACTTACACACACTGCAGCCAAGATGTTATATCGCTATTACGCGAGAAACATGCAGCAGGCGACTCTTATTCTATTTGGAAAACTTTATTTTTATGGGCGTCAACTGAAGCCACCTTTAGCCAGATAATAGCAGATTGTGACCCAGAAGACGGATACGCAAGTTTTCTTCATATTCACGATAAAATCAAGCAAGTAATATTAGAAATATTATGCGTTGCTGACGAGATAGAACTACAAATGAAATACGGGGCGGCTTTTCTTGAGCCCGTAAGATAAGCCGGAGACGAAATAATCATGCAGAAATTATATGATGCAGGCGTGAAGGTCGGCGAGTATCAGGACAGGAACGGCAACACGAAAGGCCGGTGGGAGAATGTCGGCGCAGTCTTTAAAGACGAGACGCGGTCTGATGCAACGCCGTTCTTAACACTGAAAAAGACATTTAACCCGGCGGGTGTTCCCAGCAACGGCGACAGTATTATAATCAGCCTCTTCAAGCCGAAGAGCAATGATAATAACTCGAAGCCGGTAAATAATAACTCGGGCTATAACGGCCCGGCTCAAAACTGGAACGCGCGGGATACGCCGGATTATTCAGGCAATAGTAACAGCGACATTCCCTTTTGAGTGCTGGTTCTTTGACGCGATACCGCCGGAATGGGGCTGCTGTACCGGAATTAAACAGGATGAATTAAAGGGCTTGCACGGCTGTTTGTCGTGCAGGCTCTACATACAAAATCAAAGGAGCAGACCATGACAGTAAATGATTTTTTGGAAAGATGTTGGGTAAATAAATTAGACTTGCGGGTCTTGACTGACGTGCCGTGGCAAATTATAGTCACAAAAGGTCCTGTTGACAAGGCTACCAAAGCACTGGAGATATTACGGAATAATCGGGACTTAGAGGCCGATATAATTCTTGAACTTGCCAAACAGGACAAGAGCGGGTATTTAATGGACTTAATCATCGAACGGACAGCTATACGCGGCGCTTATGGTTTGCCCAGTGACGTGCACTCGGCTGTGTTAGCTAATATGGCTTTGGGCTATGATAAATGATAAGCTGTTCGGAATTTCCGAACAACTGGATTAAAGAGATATTAAACATGAAGAACTACGAGCCGATACCTGAACATCTAATAATACGACAGTTCGAGGACTTTCTCTACTCAAGCGAAATCCCGCCGATTAAGCCCATTGATATTGTGCTTGATAAAAAAGTCCGCTATCAAACCGAGGGCGATAAGGGCAGCGAGACCAGCGCGGTGTACTGCGTGCATTCCGACGGTTACCCCGCTGGCTACATCCTCAGCTTTAGGCATAGCTTAGTTATAAACTGGAAGTTCGATATCGAGGCGCTGAAGCAGGAGAAAGAATACGATGCGCTGTATAAACGCGTCAAGACCGAGGAGTATCGCAAGCAGGCCGAGCAAATCAGGCTTAATAACGAGCAGCGCGATAAGCAGGAGCGTATCAATGCAGCGGCTAAGGCTAAGAGAATTTATAATAATGCAAGTGAACTGACCGGCAATCACGCGTATTTGCAGCGTAAGCAAGTCCGTAAGCACGAGGGCGTGAAAGTGCTTGACGGCAATTTGCTAATTCCGTTAAGGAATATTAAGGGCGAGTT
>JAFUXM010000059.1 GCA_017470785.1 Synergistaceae bacterium | reverse complement strand
GCTACGCAGGTACTATCACCGGTGCAACAAGCAATACAGGCCCCGGCGGCGGTGACATGACCCCGCCCAGCCAAGCGCCTGACAATCCGCCTACCAAAGACGGCCCGGGCGGCGAAGCTCCTAACATACAATAAAATAATAAAATCAGCCGTCATGAAATTAATATCATGGCGGCTGATTATTTATTTAAATTAAAAAAATTTTAAATTTAAATTGCGGCCAAGTCGCGGCTTGCTACGATGTCAACGTCAGTGCCGCAGACGTTATGAATTAACACTTGGCCGATCTCAAGCGGCGCTTTCACGTCAAGCTTCGCTACCTCACGCGCTATATCAAATAATTTAGTCTTAGGCGCGGGCAATTTGCCGCCGGACACTATAACTCTAACGGTTAATGCGTGAGATAATTTAAATTTCTAAGCATAATAAAGCCGCAGCAATTTAATATCACTGCGGCTGATTTTTTATTTAAATATTTAAATTAAATAAAATTTTAAATTAAATTGCGGCCAAGTCGCGGCTTGCGACGATGTCAACATCAGTGCCGCAGACGTTATGAATTAACACTTGGCCGATCTCAAGCGGCGCTTTCACGTCAAGCTTTGCGACCTCACGCGCTATGTCAAATAATTTTGTCTTAGGCGCGGGCGTCTTGCTCCTGATTGGGCAGACCGGCAGCTTGCCGCCGGATACTCTAACGGTCGATGCAAATACACGCCGCGGGTCTTTAACTTCTGACTCAGCGTAGGCTTTGCCCCTCGGGCAGCTGTTGCCCTCGACGTTAGTTACTTCGCCCTGCCCGTCAAGCGTCACACTCAGGCCGCAGCCCAGCGGACACGACACGCAGATAAATTTTTTAATCTCTTCGGACATATCTAAACTTCACCTTCTTTAATTTATGCCGGCTGAATGTCAATTATAATTGCGTTCACGTCAGAGCCAAGCTCTTTAACCTGCTCGGCCTTTAATCTAACTTCGTTCATCTCGCCGGGTCTTGCATATCTTAAGCGCTGATTATAAAGCTTTATACCCGTGTCAGTATTGGCTATGACTTTGCAAGCGCCCTCTATGGGATGAGTTATGCGCATGAATATCGTCACGTCGCGCTCGCCGGTTACATACTGCGGCGAGAATAAGCGCACGTTGTCGCCGCCCTTGACCGGAATGCGGCGCATGTCTTTATCAAGCTTGCCTGCTGCGTAACGGGCTGCGTTAGTTCCGGCTATTAATCCCTCGTCACTGACATTATCGACTAAGTCATAGACTATAACGACATTGCCGGCTGCGAACACCGGCGCTTTGCTCGTCTGCAATAAATCATTGACAACAGGGCCGCCAGTCACCGGATGAATTTCAACTCCGGCCATGCGCGATAATTCATTCTCAGGGATTAAGCCAATGGCTAATAATAACGTATCGCACTCGACAAATCTCTCAGTGCCGGCAATCGGCGCTCTTGTAGCAGGATCTATTTTTGCTACCGTGACGCCCTCTAATCTATCTTTGCCGTGAATTTTAGTTACAGTAGTCTCAAGATGGAACGGAATTCCATAGTCATCCAAGCACTGGGCAATATTACGGCGCAGGCCGCCCGGCCATGACATCACTTCATAGACGCCCTCGACCTCTGCGCCTTCCCAGATCATACGCCGCGCCATGATTAAGCCTATGTCGCCCGAGCCTAATATCACGGCCTTTTTACCAGGCATATAGCCCTCCATATTGACAAAGCGCTGCGCAGTGCCGGCAGTGTAAACTCCGGCAGGCCGGCTGCCCGGGATTCTTATCGCGCCTAACGGCCTCTCACGGCAGCCCATTGCTAATACTATAGCTTTAGGCTCAAGCCGCTCAATGCCGCGCTCTTTGCTCATCGTCCAAACACCCATGCTCCCGTCAGGATTATTATCCATCTCAAAGACCATCGTATTCTGCCTGAACTCAACGCCTATATCACGAGCCTCTTTGATAAATCTGTGCATATATTCAGGCCCTGTTAATTCTTCTCTGAAAGTTCTAAGGCCAAACCCGGGGTGAATGCACTGCTGCAATATGCCGCCGGCGTCCCAGTCGCGCTCAAGTATCACGACGTGCTCCGCGCCCTCTTTACGGGCACCTATTCCCGCCGCAACTCCCGCAGGGCCCGCTCCGATGATCAACACATCTATATTATTATTCATGACCCCGCCTCCTAATCTTTATTTAATATAAATTCTTTGGTCTTGCCGACGAGCAAGCGCGACTCGCCGCCGTGTCGCGTGACTTGATCCAACGGGATATTTAACTCACGCGATAAAATCTCGGCAACTCTCGGACAGCAGAAGCCGCTTTGACATCTGCCTGTGCCTGCCCGCGTCCACATCTTCACAGCTGAGACAGTACGCGCCCCGCGCCTTATCGCCTCGATAACCTGACCTTCTGTAACGGTCTCGCACCGGCAGACTATCTGCGCATACGCCGGATCTTTTTTAGCCAGTTCAGCCCGCTCCTGATTGCTCATAAATAAAAATCTGGGAATATGCTTGCGCTCAGGCACAAATTTTTCATTTACTTTAAACTCTACGCGATCCGCAAGCTCCTGCTTTAACAAGCCGCTTACGTACTCAGCTATAGCCGGTGCTGACGTAAAGCCCGGCGATTTAATGCCTGCAACGTTCATAAAGCCTCTGGGCTTGTCTAATAATTTAATCGCGAAATCTCCAGTGTCAGTGTTGGCTCTTACGCCTGCAAATGTCGTGATATTTAAATTCACTGGGAAGTTCGGCACTAAACGCCTTGCGCCGCGTAACACTTCATCAAGTCCCTCTGGAGTCGTAGCGTGATCTTCAGGGTCTTCCTGCGGCGTGGCAGTCGGGCCGGCTAATAAATTGCCCTCGGCTGTCTGCGCAACCGTAATGCCCTTGCCTGCGTCCGACGGGCAAGCAAATAAAAAGCTGTGAATAAAGCCCTTAGTTGTCCGGTCAAGTAAAAAATATTCGCCTCTGGTCGGGATAATTTTAAAGCTCGTGTCGCCTGCCCAGCTTGAGACCTCAGCCGAGTGAACGCCCGCCGCGTTAATAACTATCGGCGCAAGAAAATCGCCGTGATTAGTATGAACGCCTAAAATTTCATCATTATTTATAATTAATCCAGTAACTTGCGTCTCTAAAAATAATTTTGCGCCGTTGATCTGCGCACTTTCCATGAAGGCCGCGACAGCCTCAAAATTATTAACGATGCCTGCGCTCGGCGACCAAAGAGCCGCTATAATCTCAGGCGATACGTTCGGCTCACGCTCACGCAGCTTATCGCCTGTGATAATCTCAACACCGGGCACGCCGTTAGCTTTACCGTAGCCCAATAACTTTTCAAGATGCTCGATTTCTTTCTGGCTAAATGCACACACGTAAGATCCGCACTCGTCAACATGAAAATCAAGCTCATCTTTTAAAACATGATACATCGCGTTGCCCTTGACGCAAAACTTTGCTTTCACGCTGCCGGGCTTATCATCAAAGCCGCCGTGTATCATTGAGCTGTTAGCGCGGCTCGCCCCTGACGGCAGTTCAGACGCTTTATCTATCACAGCGATATTTATTTTAAACCGCGATAACTCACGCGCAATGCTTGCGCCTATCACGCCGCCGCCGATTATGACTACATCAAATTTATTTTGCGGCATATTTCTCCGTTACAGAAAACTTATAAAAAGTTATAAAAACAATCAACTTTTATGTTTCATTCCTCGTTCATCGCGTCCGCTTTCGCGATATTCTGCTACTCGCGTTTGGTGTAACGCTCCGGAGGCTTTAATTCCCGACTAACGTATCGGTACATAAAAACTTTATTCTTGATAAGGTTGAATATTTTACGGACGAAACCACGTACTATCTCTATGCTTGGTTTTCGCTCTTAGTGAGGCGTACTTTTTCTTCGTCCAACCGCATATATTTCAGTTGTCAATATACACACCAATATTCATAAAACTTTACCTCATTACGTTAGCCGCTGTAAAAGTTAATTATACTTAATTTTCTGTAACAGATTTCACCTACCTTTCTAAAAATTATAAATTTTATATAGGCTTACAATATTTTGATAACTTTTTATTAACTGTTAGTCAGCCCCCTCACTCGCAAATTTTTTATTTATTTAATTTAATATTAATTAATATTAAAAAGACAGCCTCATAACTCGAGGCTGTCATAAAACTCATGCGACGCCCCTTGTCTTAAACGCCGCAAATTTTTTTAAATTTTAAAATTTTATAAAGCTTAAAAATTAAAATTAATCCGTCCAGCCCTGAGCCTTGGTGATAGCTTTCTTCCAGCCGTCGTACATTTCCTTGCGCTTGTCTGCGCTTAAGGCCGGAGCAAACTTGCGGTCCATAGCCCAGTTGTTGCGAATGTCATTCTCGTCCTTCCAGAAGCCGGTGGCAAGACCTGCGGCATAGGCTGCGCCTAATGCAGTCGTCTCATTGACGACCGGCCGCACAACTTCAGTGCCTAAAATATCGGCCTGCAGCTGCATTAATAAATTATTGACAACTGCGCCGCCGTCGACTTTCAAGCTTGTTAAGTTCACGCCGGAGTCTTTCTGCATGGCCTCGATGACGTCTCTGGTTTGATAGCAAAGGCTCTCGAGCGTAGCGCGGATAATATGCTCTTTGCGGACGTAGCGCGTCATGCCGACTATCGCGCCGCGGGCGCTCATGTCCCAGTACGGTGCAAATAAGCCTGAGAATGCCGGTACGAAATAAACGCCGCCGGAGTCCTCAACTTTGCCTGCAAAGTACTCAGTTACAGGCGCATCGTCAACAAGCTTTAAATTATCGCGCAGCCACTGTATAGCAGCACCGGCAATAGCAATCGAGCCTTCAAGAGCATAGAAGCACTTGCCCTCTTCGCGGCTATAGAACGCTGTAGTTAATAAGCCTTCCTTGGACGGGATGGGCTTGTCGCCGATGTTCATTAACATGAAGCAGCCCGTGCCGTAAGTGTTCTTGGCCTCGCCCTTGCTCAAGCAAGCCTGTCCGAACAACGCAGCCTGCTGGTCGCCTAAGTCACCGGCTACCGGAATTTCCGCGCCGAACGGGCCATTCTTGTCGGTCTTGCCGTAAACCGCGCTTGACGGCATAATTTTGGGAAGCATGCACTCAGGAATTCCTAAAAATTCCATCATGGTCTTGTCCCATTTTAACGTCTCGATGTTCATTAACAAAGTTCTTGACGCGTTGGACACGTCGGTGACATGAACGCCGCCGTTTACTCCGCCGGTTAAATTCCAGATAAGCCACGTGTCCGTGTTGCCGAATAATAATTCGCCTTTTTCAGCTCTCTCGCGGACGCCCGGGACGTTGTCCAGTATCCATTTGATTTTAGTTCCTGAGAAATAGGGGTT
>JAFUXM010000058.1 GCA_017470785.1 Synergistaceae bacterium | reverse complement strand
TTCTTAGTTGTTCTTAAGACTTTCAGCCCCTGAGCCTCAAGCTCCGACCGCGTGCCGGTCTTGCCGCCCTCGTTGGTGACGCTCCACGCCTCACCGTCCTTAATCGCCGTCAAGACTAATGCACCCGAGACGTCCTCCGGCGTTACAGTAAAGTCTATGCACAGATCTTTCTCGTTAGCTTTAAGCTCGGCAGCTTTGAAATTATTATTCTCGACAATGCCGGCCTTGACCCGCTCTAACACTTCGACCTCTTCCGGCACGATGAATTTATGCGCCGACTGCACAGTGAAATTTAAAACCTCGCCCTGCTTAATCTTAAAATTACTATAATCTTTGGGCTTGATCGTCAGCTCATGAGCCATCGCTCCGGCCGCAGTCATGCACACAAGGCTTAACGCCGCTAAAAATTTTTGAAACTTCATACACAACACGCCTTTCATTAAATAAATTAAAATAAAATAAAATTTAAAATTTAATTTAAAATTTATTTGCGTTAATAATAACATAAAAATTAAAAAAAATATTATTTATTAAAATTAATTATGCTGAGTAAAAAATATAAAGGCTTCACGCTGATAGAAATTTTAGTTGGCTTAGTATTAAGCGGCTTTTTAAGCTTAATATTAATTAATGCGCTGCGCTGGGTGCTGCTGACCGGACAGAAAGCATCGCGAATTTTATTAGCGCGTGAACGCGGCGAGCGGGTCATTGCATTTATCGAGCAGAGAATACGGCATTGCGCATTTGGTCTTGGAGCCTGCAAGACGCGTGAATTATTTCAAAAGGCGTTAGGCAAAGGCACGGGCAAAGCGCTTTCGCCGCTTGCAACAAGCTCACAATGGCCGTTAATTATCTATCAAGACGCGGCGTTTAATCCCGCAGTTAATACTAACGGCGTGTTTAAGGGCGCAGCCTTTGCTGTGATTTACGCTCAAGAAGCAGGGCTTGATATTCAAATTAAAAATCCTGAGTTAAAAATTTTATCGCCCGGGCAGAGCGCCGAGTACGAGAAGATGCACGGCGACAGCGACGCATCGAGACTTATAAGTTCGAGAGAATATCAAGATATAAGATCATGGTGCATATTGCCGAGTATAGGCGTGCCGCTGCATATCGATTCGTTCACAGTACGAGGCAAATTAAAATTAACGTTGGCTGCATCGTGGCCTGAAAATATTAATTTAACGCCAGCAAGCAATTTATATAGGCTCATGGCCGAGCAATTTTTCGCAGTATATAATATTTTTAGATTTCAGAGGCTGCAAAACACGTGGGATGACTTAGCATTTACCGGCTTCCCCAGGGAACGGGGCATATTAGCTCTATACTGCGAGTGGCGGCCTGCAAGCAAAATTTTTGATTTGTATATTTTAAGCTCCGGCGGCGCGGCAGTATTTAATAAAAGTTCGCGGCCTTCAGACTGGCCTTTAGATGCCGACTGGCAAAATGAATTTGAACAGCATGAATTATATGTGAGCAAAGCGTCATGGAAAATAGAGAATTTAAATTAAAATCACGGCGCGGCATGTCGTTAGTTATAACTTTGCTAATCGCGGCGCTCGGAGTGACTATAGCGCTGAACATGTTATTTATATTTAACTTAAGCGTTCAGGCTAAGAGTTATAAGCAAAATAAATTTAGCACTAAAATAATATTAAATTCTCTAATTCACGAGGCTCAAGGCTGGCTTGCCGGTGAGATCGACGCCGGCCTCACCGCTGAATATGATATAAATAATTTAAATATCAAACTTGCTGACTTGAAAATTTTTAGTAAAAATTATAACGGCTGCTATGTAGATATATACGTCATGAGCTATGACTGCACGGCTTTAGTCAGCAATGACAAGGCGAAAAATTTTAACTGGCGTAATTTTTACGGGCCGCAAAAATTCGTGCCGTATAAAGCCGGCGCGTTCTTAATCCGGGCAGTGAGTAACGCAGCTAATATTATGATAGAGGCAGTTATATTAAATAATAAAAAATTATGGAGCATTGAAGAGATATGGATTTAGTTAAAGATATTAGGCTTGAAGAAAATATATTGAGGTATGACGGCGGCGAAATTAACCTGCCGGATGGCTGCATGTTCGACGAACAGATATTCAAGCCCGAGCTGCTGCTCGACGCGTTTAAATTTTTGCGGCAAGAGCTGAAAATTAAGAATATAAATTTAATATTGCCGGATAAAGGCTTCGTGATTAAGCAAGTATTTTATCCGGCGTCGATGCCGTTCAGTGAAGTGCAGCAAGCAATAAGCTATGACCTTGATAAATATTTTATCGAGCTTATGGATTACTCGAGCCCGAATGTAAATTTGCGCGACGACTTGGTCTATGAAGTCAAGTATGACAGCAATAATAATTTAATTGCCGCTGCCGCCGCGTATAAACCGATTGCCGGAGTATTAGCAGCCGCTGAGAGCGCAGGTCTGAAAGTAAATTCTATCCAGCCCGAGAACTATAATTACTTTGATTTACGAACGCCGGCCTATAAGACAGCTGAGCTTAAGCGCAGGAAATTAACTATTGAAAAGCTTATTGCGCTGGCATCGCTGACTTTCTTTCTGGGTGCGAATTTAATTTATATATTCACTGCGGTCAAAAATATAATCAGGCTTGAAAATTTAATTAACTTTGAGCGGTCGCCGGCGCGTGTTCAGGCGCGGGAAGCGCAGATTGAAAAGATTAAGTATTCACGGTCTTGGCCTAAGCGAGTTATGAATTTTATTTTGGATCAGCCGCCGCTGCTTGAAGTGTTATTCCTGCTCACGATTAATTTTATACACGGGGTCAATATTCATCATATAAGATTTTATCAAGACGGCAAGATATACAAGGCTGAGGTCAACGCGTCCTGTTCACAAAGCAGCTTAGCAACGAAATTCATTGAGAACTTAGACGCCAGCGCATCAAGCGAGTTCGTAAGCAAAATCTCAGTGCCTATGCGAACCCGCGATCATTTCACAGTGATAATGGAACTCAAGAGCTATAAATAATTAATAAAATTTTTGCCGTGCTGTGAGCTGTGGGAGCAATCCTGCAGCTCCATTTTTTATATACAACAACTCAACAATAATAAAAAACTCCTGCAACCTGGGGGGCTGCAGGAGTTTAGGTCCGATGTATATTTACATCCTATTCACGAGGAACCTCAAAATTAATTAATAAATATATATTACTTGCGGATCTTGCGGGCTGCTAAGGCAACTGCTGCAAGAGCGATTAAGCCGAAGCCTGCGTCGCAGCCGGAGCTTCCGCCGCCGTGACCGCTGGTCGCGTTATCGTCATCATCGTCATCGTCGCCCTTCACGATCTCGGTCGCATTGCCCTTAGCATCCTGACCCTGTAACGGTACTGTGCCGTCCGTCTTGACTGAGAACGCATCGCCGTCAGCCGTTACGAACACTACTCTATTGACTGTTGATACATTACCGCTAGTCGCACCGTCGGAATCCGTTGCTGCAACCGTGTTGTCACCGGCGTCAACTACCATGTACTTCTCAGTGTCGCTCGGATCTCTGAACAGGCTGAACAGTACGGCAAGGATTCTCTCATAGCCAGCACGTCTCTTCGGAACATAGCCGAATCCAACATGGTTGGTTGAGCCGTTGCGGGTGATGACGAAGAACGGTGTGCCTTCTGCAGGCATGGTCTGGCTCTCAGGAATTTCAAAGCCGATTGCCTTGTAGCCCTTCGTTGCGTCGCCGATTTCGGCCTCATCAAGGCCTAATGCGCCTGCTACGTCCGCTGCATCAGCCATCTCGGCAGTCTTGGCGCTGTTGATCAAGCCGCTGATAGCGCTTGCGCCGTTGGAGCCGGTGAACGCGTTATTTATTGCCTGGCCTGCTGCCGCGACTGTCTCACCATTGGAGGTCGTGGTCTCGGCATTGGCCGGATCAACTGCTACAGGGCCTTCAGGCTCGGTGGGTTCAGTGGGCTCAGGTTCGGTGCTGCCAGGTTCAGTGCTGCCAGGCGTTACAGGTACAACCGGTGCAACTGAGACTGACAGGACGTCAACCGTGATTGCAAAGTAACCTGCATCCGTGCTGACTTTCGTTGCATCGCTGCTGGCGACTAAGTCAGATGATAAGATGATCGTGTACGTGCCCTCGATACCGTCGAAATCAATCTTCTTGCCGGTGATCGTTGCATCGCCGCCATCGCTGGCCTTGGCTGAGATAACGTTTGCATCAGCGCTGACCGTGATCTCGAAACTGGCCAACTGGTCGCTGCTCACGCTGAAGACTACCGGAGCTGCTGTCCACAACGCATCTTTGGCGGCTGAATCCTGGCTGACTGCATACTTGGTGCTGGCTGCAACTGTCTTGGACGGGCCGTCAGAGCCGGTCAATACGACATCGCTGGCCTTAAGTTTATAAGTTTCCGCCGTCGTCGTTTCGCTGCCGCTGGCTGCACCGTCAAACTGAACCTTGAACTGCACTAAGTACGGATAGCCCTGCTGCAACTGGGCAAGCTTGCCTTTGTTCACGCCGTAATCCTTCAGCGCATCCGCAGCAAGAGTTTTTGCTGCAAGTACTCCGTCAGTAGTGGTCGTTGATTCGGTCAGAATACCAACTGACTTATCATCGCCAACATCGCCGGAGCTCAAGAAGATCACACGGACTAAGACCTCTTTTTTAGCTGCTAACTCATCGTCAACTGTTATGCCGTTTGTTACATCCGTAGGTGCTACCGTGTACTTACTATACTTAGGCGTAGTATCAAACGAAGCCATCTCAGCGTGAAGTATCTTTGTATCGATAGTAATATCACGCGTTCCGGAAAGTGTGGCTGCAAGCATCTTAATCGGCAATGTGCCCTTTGCTGCTTTGATAACCAGCGGGCTGCTGACCGTCGGAGCACTGCTTCCTAATTTACCGAATACAGCGCCGTTGGTGTGAGCGATCGGGTAGTAGACTTGCTGTAATGTGCCGTCCTCGTCTATATCTCCCCAGTTGACCATCATATCGCCGGTATCGTTCTTAATTGCATCTTCGCTCAAGAATGAAGTCAGGTAGTCAATAACTGCTGCTGCATAGGTCTCAGGATCTGATGCGATAGCTGTGTAGACATTCGCTACTGTGGCCGTGCTGGTTACGGCACTAGCAGCAACCTTAAGAGCGCCCGATGCAGTTGCGGGGTCATCAGCCATAGCGATATATAACAACGCATCATATTTGTTGGTGTTGGTGCCCGATGCATCATAGCCATATGCATATGCAGCAATCGCGGTCATAGCCTTAGTCAAGCAATCATCACCAGCTGCGTCCTCTGAGCCATACAGCGCAGCAATCGCGCTGATCGCTTTAGTGGTGTCAGTGTAGGTTGCGCTGGTGACTGTAGCTACATAGCTCTTGATGAACGCATCTGCTAAGACCTTTGCGGTTGTCGGATCTTCATCACTCGCTGCCGTCAGGAATGTTATTGCCACTTCCACGGTGGCGGCCACGTTTTCGGCGGTGTCGGCGCCGTTAGCTTCCGTTATAGCAAGATTAGCGACTTTTTTGTTGCCGATCTTGACGTACAGCAACGTATCAGCTTCTACAGCCTCGGCTTCTTCCTTCTTGCCTTCACCCAGCGTGCAGGTGATCCCTGCCAGATCCATGCTTACAGCAGTTCCTGATTTAATCGCATAAGTAACGTTGTGCATCGTTGCAACAAAAGCTGTATTTTTCAGGTCGGTGAACATCTGGCCGGCCACGCCCGTGTTCGTTTCACCTTCGGTGAGTGTGACTTTGAAAGTTTTCTCTGTGGCTTCCAACGCTTGCAGATCCACGTTTTCGGCGGTGTTCGTTGTACTACTGCTCAGGTTAGTTACTGCAGCAGCAGCTGATGTATACGCTCCGCTCGTTGCCATTGCGTTGTTAACGAACCTCACTGCCATGTACTTATTGCTATAGAGAGTCACCATTGCCTCTAATGCGGTCGTGTCTGCCAGGGTTGCGTCAACTTTTTTGTCGGCGAGGCCTTTTGCTGCTGTCGCCAATGCATCGAAGATCTTATTAAGCTCCGCCGCGGTGGCCACGATTTCATCGACTTTAGCTTTTATCGTCGCATCGGTAATGCCGCTGGTATCGATTGCAGCAAGTACAGCTGTCACATCCAGCGGCTTGGTGCCGGTGGCGGTCAATGCAGTGCCCAACGCGTCGGCCAATGCAGTGCCTGTAAGTGATTTGTCGGCCACGTCGGCCACGACCGTGTTAAAGCTAGTAACTGCGCCGGCCACGTCGGCCACGATGGCCACGGCCGTGTTGGGCGTTGCCAGGCTTGCTGCTCCGGCTGCTATCAAATCATTCATGCCTGTAAGTGATTTGTCGGCCACGTCGGCGGCCAATGCAGCGAACTGAACCTTTAATGCCCAAACTGCGTCAGCGAAGGTATAACCCTCCGCCTCCAATGCGGCCGTGCTAATTTTACCGATATGGAAGACTGTGGTCGTGAGTGCCGGCGCTATTTTGGTACTAAATTCATCAACGAACTTGTTTGCTTTTGCAGTTGAGTTTGCCGCGGCAGTTTTAGCTGCACCAATTATGCCTGTGGTGCCGGTAGTTTTGTTAATTGTCTCAAGGACGCCGATATAAGCTGTCATTTCCTTCAAGGTCTGTGCCGTTTCACCTACTGTGATATCCACACTAACCTTGCTGGATGCGGTGGCCTCTGACGGGTCGACAGTCTTTGCCAATGCGCTGCCCGCGAACAGGCTTATCGCCAGTGCCGCAAGCAGCAATTTCTTTACGCTTTTTGTAATCATGATAAAAATCTCTACCTCCTGTTGTGAATGAGATGTAGCTAAATTGTGAATAAAACCTAAAAAATTAACGCGTGTTACCTCGTGAATGATCCCTCAAAATTTATATACAATAAATTCTCGGGCAAGTTAGTGAATTAATTTTAGCTGTATCAACCCCTTTCGAGATGTAAAGCCGGTACGACGACGGCAGCGATTTTAATTTTTTTAAATTTAGTCACTGCTGCCATGCATAAAGGCAACGCAAGCGCAAATAACCGAGCCTGTAATAAATGCAAGCTTGGCTGCTTTACGCCATGCGTAAATAAATCCGCCGTTAATTTTCCCCAGTCAACCGGCGAATTTGAATTAAAATAATTAGATTGTGAATTTAAATAAGAGTAATTAGAACTGAGCCTTGAAGTTTGAGCAGCGGCTGACGTGCATGAATTGTGACAGTGCGCAATGCTCCCCGCATACCGCATACCGCATACCGCATACCGCATACCGCATACCGCATACCGCATACCATTGTATCACACTTCATGTTCCTGTCACCCCTGCTTTCTACTTAGTTTTGCGTAATTATATCACGCAATTTTTTGCATTGCAAGCAATTTTTTAAAAAATTTCCGTAAATTTCTCACGCAAATTTCATTTAAATTGCTGAACGCCTTTCCTGCAAAAAATTCTAAGTAATTTTAGCGTGACTAAAAATTTTTGTCAATAATAAATTTAAGTTTAAATTTTTGAGCTTGAATTATTTTGAAGTTTTAAATAAATAAAGCGCCGCGATTTTCTCACGGCGCTTTTAGTTTAATTAATAAATTTTAAATATTAATAATTTTCGGCGTTGAGCTCGAAGTAGCTCTGAGGATGGGCGCAGGCCGGGCAGATTTCCGGAGCTTTTGTGCCTACGACTATGTGGCCGCAGTTGCGGCATTCCCAGACTTTGACCTCGCTCTTCGCAAAGACTTCTTTGGCCTCGACGTTCTTCAATAACGCTCTGTAGCGCTCTTCATGGTGCTTCTCGAT
>JAFUXM010000057.1 GCA_017470785.1 Synergistaceae bacterium | reverse complement strand
CGCAAAGTTATCTTTCACGGCGTCCTTATTTATTTAAAAGCTTATAATATAATAGCTACAGCGCTGTGAAGCTGGCTTACTCAGGGCAGCAGCCGCCCGAGCAGCCTGAGCATCCACCAGCGCAGCCGCAAGAGCCAGAGCCTTCCTGCCACGCGTTCACAACCGGCACGAATATATCTAATATATCTTTCACGTCCTGCGTGCAGTTATCACTCTCGTCAAGGCCAAGCTCGGCCATCGTTGCAGCTAAATCTTCGTAGCCGTCAAGCACAAGCTGCACGACGTCGCGCAGCATAACGCCCTTGGCCTCACACACAAACGCATCTGCCGGAGCTTTGATCCAGTTAGTTTTAATAGCTTCAGACATGATAATAATTTAAACTGCCTCTCTGTCATCGATTAAAATTTTCGTTAAGTTTGGGTTAAACGATAATGAAACGCTCTCGCCCTCGGCAAAAATTTTCTTCTCGTCCGGATTGTCTATCTGCACCAGCACGTCGCCTAAGTCAGTGTGAACCCACGACTCGACGCTGTTGCCAAGATAAATATTAGTCGTGACTATGCCGTCCTCGACGCCGGTGCCGGCCTCGCCTATCGACAGCGACTCGGGCCGTGCCATGACAAGCGCCTTATCATCAGGCTTAAGGTCTTTAGCCCAGCGCGGCGCTCTGAATATCCTGCCCTTAACTTCGACCTCGCAGCCGCTGCCCTGCGATGCCTGCGCAATGTTCTTAACTACGCACGGGAAGAATGCGACTTTGCCTACAAAGCCTGCGACAAAAGTATTCGCCGGATCTCTGTAAATATCGCTGGGCGTGCCTATCTGCGCAATATGGCCGCCCTTCATGACTATAATCTTATCCGACAGGCTCATTGCCTCTATTCTGTCATGCGTAACGTAAACTGCCGTGATGCCTAATGACTTTTGCAGCCGCCTTATCTCAACCCGCATTTGCTCACGCAGTAACGCATCAAGATTGCTTAACGGCTCGTCGAGCAATAACACGCTCGGCTCAACTATTAACGATCTTGCAAGAGCTACGCGCTGCTGCTGACCGCCTGACAGTCTCGACGGCGGCCGCTTAGCCATCTGCCCAAGACCGACCATGTCTAAAAATTTGCTGACTTTCAGAGCTATATCGCTCTCCGGCATCTTTCTAAGTCTCAGGCCATACGCGACGTTGTCAAATACGTTCATGTGCGGGAACAGGCCGTAGGACTGGAAGACCATTGCAGTATCGCGCTTGTTCGGCGGCGTGAACGTCACGTCGTTATCGCCGATCATAATTCGTCCAGAAGTCGGCTGCTCAAATCCCGACAGCATTCGCAGCACAGTCGTCTTGCCGCAGCCCGACGGCCCAAGCAGCGTTACAAGTTCCCCGGGCTCAAGCCTGAACGATACGTTGTCAACTGCTTTGACATCTTGCCCCGACTGCGGATCTTTAAATATCTTAACTATATTTTCAAGCGTCACTGATTTTGATTTATTCATGTCTTTATTTCCCCCTTCTTTAAATTTAAATAAAATTAATTACGTCACGTTCTTCATTAAGTTCTCGTTCTCGCGGACTAATAAGCGCATGATGCCAAACGCACCGAACACGATGATTATTAATACGGTCGATAACACGCTGGCGAGTCCGAACCTTAAATTCTCAGAGAAATTATAAATTAATACAGTCAAGTGATACCAGCGGGCTGAGATTAAGAATATTACCGCGCTGACTGCCGTCATTGATCTAACGAATGTGTACGATAAGCTCGATAAAAATGCCGGCCTAACTAACGGCAGCACTATGCTCTTAAACACAGTTGCAGCGTCCGCGCCTAAGTCAGTTGCCGCCTCTTCAATCGACGGATCGATCTGTCTTAATGACGCGATGCCGCCCTCGATGCCGACCGGCAATTCACGTATAACATAATTAATAATTATTATCGCCGCCGTGCCGACTAAAATTATCGGCGCATGGTTAAACGCTAAGATATAGCTGATGCCGACTAACGTACCGGGCAAAGCGAACGGTGTCATTAATAAAATCTCAAGTAATCTCTTGCCGTGAAATTTGCGCCGCACTATTAACAACGCCGCGATCATCGCGATAATTCCGGCTATGGGCGTTGCGACCGCCGCAAGCGTCACTGTGTCGAATAATGCGTCTTTCGAACGCGTGATTGCCTCATAAATATTCTCAAGGCTGAACGTATAGTCAATGCCCCAGTTCTTGACAAAGCATCCGGCAAATATAGTGCCGTACAGTGCGATTAAAAATATTATTATAAAGAATATAAATCCGGCAATTAATTTTTTAACCGGCGGAGTGACAAGCTCCATAACACGGCCTGACGGTTTGCCCGTCACAGTCACGTAAGATTTTCTTGCGACCCAGAAGCGCTGAACTAAGAATGCCGTTAAAGTCGGCAGCAATAATAAAATAGATAATGCTGCGCCGTGGCCAAGTCTATTCATGCCGGTAACTTCTATATATGACTCAAGCGATAATACTTTTAAATCACCGGCTAATAATAACGGATTTGCGAAGTCAGCCAGCGAGGTCGTGAAGACTAACAGCCATGCGCTTAATAACCCAGGCACACTGAGCGGCAGCGTCACTGACGTGAACGTCTTAAATCTTCCAGCTGATAAATTCAACGCGGCCTCTTCAAACGTCGAGTCTATTGCCTGCAGCACGCCGCTTAACGTCAAGAATGCTATCGGGAACATGCCCATTGTCTGCACTAAGACAAGCCCGGGCAGGCCGTAAATCGTGAACCATGAGCTGCCGGTCAAACCTAAAAATCGCGTCACAAGGCCGTTATTGCCGAACAATAATATAATAGATAAAGTTAATGAGAACGGCGGCGATATTACCGGCAGAACTCCCATCGTTGAGATTAATTTTTTGAATTTAATATTAGTTCTTGTGCAGGCGAATGCAAATAAAAATCCAACGAAAGTCGATACGGTCGCGGTCCAGCAGCCGAGCTTCAAGCTGCCGATTAACGCCGCCATATAGCCCTCAGAATTTAATATTTGCTTCCAGATCGCCAGCGAGAACTTGCCGTTCTCTAAGAACGATAATCTTAACGCCTCAAATAACGGATACGCTACGAATATCAGCGCCATTATAAATAATCCGGCAAGCGCAAAGCCGACTATCGGGTCGCGGCTCAGCATTATCTGCCATATAACAACTGCGAATAACGCGAACGCAACGCCGAATAAAGTTAATAGCATATTCACAAAGCCGGTCTCAGCTGAGTTATCAAATGCAAAGACCAATACGCCGTCGATGTCATGCGTCTTAGAGTTTAAGGCCGGCGCGAAAAATAACGCGTGTTCTTTGTCGCTCAAAGTCCAGTTATTGACGCTCCTGTAAATTTCTTCGTACGCAGCGTTGTCAAAGCCCTTTGCAAATTCCGAGTTTGAAATATTATATTTTATTAACGCTGCAAGCTCAGCGTCGCCCTGCGCCTCAAAATTATTATCATTGGGCGCGGGAATATCTTTTATAAATACAAGCTTATAATCTTTTTTAGTCTCCTCGTCTAAACGCTTCAGCCAGCTGTCTAAAAATTCCGGCTCGTCCAAGCCCGGGTAACCGGCAGCGATAGTCTCGACCGTGCGCCTTTGCCCGTCCCGCGACTGCTTAAAGAACTCGCCGCGCACGCTCGAAAATATCCAATAGCCGACCGCCGCGACAAACAGCATCGTCAAGACAAAATTTAAGGCCGATTTTTTATTCATGCATAAGCCTCCTTATTTTAGAAATTTATAAAAATCCCCAAACTCATATAGAGCTTGGGGATTGATTAACGCAAAATTAAATTACTTCTCAGGCGCTGTAGTGATCTCCTGATTCCAACGGGCTAATAAGCGCTCCTTATTCGCAGCGTCCCACTGGTCGTCCTGATTAACTAAATTCATCTTGTCAAGCGAGAAGCCGGTATTAACCGGGCTGGCAAGCTTTGATAACGGAATTACGTACCATTTTGCGATAATGTCCATGGCTTTCTGGCCAAGCACCCAGTCATATAATTTCTTTGCATTTAATGGGTCAGGGCCGCCCTTCAATATCGACATCGATGCCGTCTCAAAGCCCGTGCCGTCCTCCGGAATTGCGATCTCGATAGGCGCACCCTCGACCTTTAATTTAATCTGGTCATGCAGATAGCCGATTGCAACCGGAATTTCGCCGATAGCGCAGCTCTTGCCCGGCGCTGAGCCTGACCGCGTAAACTGCTCAACTGAATTAGCAAGCTTTTTAAAATACTCAAATGCTTTGTCCTCATCGCCGCCGTTGATGCGAATTATCGTCGTCATCATGTTATAGGCAGTGCCGGACGTACTGGGATGCGCAACTCTAACTTTCTTTGCGTACTCAGGCTGAATTATCTGCGCCCAGCTCTTCGGCAGCTCAAGCCCTAACTCTTTTGCTCTGTCAGTGTTGATGCAGAAAGCAATCGGCCCGACGTAAAGTCCCGTCCAATAATTCTCAGGGTCTCTGTAGCGCTCCGGAATGGAATTTGCCACGCGTGAACGATACGGAGTTGATAAGCCGCGGAGCTTCGCCTCGATGTGCTGAGTGCCGACGCCGCCGACCCAGATCGATGCCTGCGGGTTCGCCCGCTCTGCCTCAAGACGCGCAATCGCCTCGCCGCCGGACAGCCTCACCCACTCGACTTTAATTCCCGTCTCTGCCTCAAACTCGTCGAACAGAGCTTTAGCCAACGGCTCCTCCATCGTCGTGTACGCCTTCACTACCTCAGCAGCCTGCGCCGCCGCCGCAAAAGCTAATACCAATAAAGCCAACACAACAAACTTCTTCATGATGCCAAAACCGCCCTTCAAATTAAAATTTTAATTAAATTAATTTTAATTTATTTGAATTTAATTTAAATCAGCATAATTTATTAGCTTTGAATTTTCTTGCTGCAAAAAAACTTGCACAATAATTAATAGATGTGATATACTAAGCGCAATTTATATAAAATTTGTTTCAAATTGTGAAATTAATTTTAAAATAAGTAGAAAGGCTGATGACACGGTGCATTCAAGTTGCTATAATTATGGCGTATGGCGTATGGCGTATGGCGTATGGCGTATGGCGTATGGCGTATGGCGTATGGCGTATGGCGTATGGCGTATGGCGTATGGCGTATGGCGTATGGCAATCTTGCGCTTGTTTATAGTCAGTTACACTTTATAAAATTTATAAAACTGCACTCTCGATGTTAGGCTGTTGCTTAAGATAGAGAGTGCTTTTTGTTATCTGTTAGACACTTCCTGCATCGCACTTCCAACTTCATACGGCTCTTCACTTCCTGCCGCGAACCTCGCATTATAACAGCTAACAATTAAAGAAATAAAATTTAAATTTTTCAGCAAACGGGCAATTAAAAGGGAGTGTGAAAATGCCTAAGAAATTAACATTATTAATATTATTAATCGCAATGCTTAGCCTCAGCGGCGCGGCTGCTCAGGCTGAGGTCGTTATCAACGCTGCGAACTTTCCCGACGATACGTTCAGAGCTTACGTGATGAGCGCGAGCGTGGACGTTGACGGCGACGGAGTGTTAAGCGGCGATGAGCTGTTAATCACGAGCATGGAGATCATCGAGAGCAGCGTCGAGAGCCTCACCGGCATAGAATATTTCACCGGACTTGAGGAACTTTACTGCTACAGCAATAACTTAACGGCGCTTGACGTGAGCAAGAACGTTAATCTATACACGCTCGAGTGCGACAACAACAAGCTTGAGACGCTTGACCTGAGCAAGAACATTGAGTTGAGGGAGCTTGAGTGCGAGCTTAACGCGCTTGTGACTTTGGACTTGGCCTCTAACGAGAATTTATACTACATGAAGTGTTACAACCAGTCGCGCAGTGGGCTTGAAGTCGTGAGCGTGAACAATCAATTTCAAGTTAATATCAGTCCGTACGTTGGCCGGGCGAACTTAGCGCGGGTAGTATCAAGTGACATAACGGGCCGCAACGCGAGCGATGATGTTATCGCTTCAGTCTCGTACAACTCAGGCACGGGCATCGCGTACTTTG
>JAFUXM010000056.1 GCA_017470785.1 Synergistaceae bacterium | reverse complement strand
ATATCAGGCGCAGGAACTGCCGCCGTATCGCTCACCAACTGCACTTCAACCAAACTTCTGTCATCTGCCATGTTAAACACCTCTCAAATTATTAATATTCGCAGCAATCAGGCCTGAAATCTGCTCTTGCTGCTCTTCCGCACTATTCTTGACACTCGGACTTAACGCGCCGTCTATATCTGCCGCGTCTTGAGCCAGTGCGCTTAAATTCTTAGCATTCCGCAGCACTTCAAGCGCAATCTCGCCCGCCGTCTGCAAAGTCTCGTACTTAGCCCGCGCAATTATCGCACTGCAAGCCGGAGCAAGCGCCATTAACTCGTCAAGCTCCTTCAATCTCCTGCGTTCAGCTTCCAAGCCTGAATTATAAATTTGCTCCGTGGCCTGAGCATCAGGCTTTACAGCCTCGGCCTCGGCCTCAAACTTTGCAGCTGCTGCATCAAGCTTTGCTACAGCCGTCATAATTTTCATGCCGCTTGCCCCGCTCTTCTGCTGCAGCGCGTCAGTATACTTAGCATCAAGCTTTGCAGCGCCGAGTGCGCTCACGACTTTTCCGGCGCTGGCCGTGATATTTCCCGCATCGACAATATGCGTGCAAAATCCAAGCTGCTTAGCTTCCGCTGCGTCAAGCCACGTCTCAGCGTCCATTAATTCGGCGATTTTCGCCTTGTCAAGTCCGGTCTTTGACACGTAAATATCAATCATTCCGGCCTTGATCTTGTCCAGCGTGTCCGCAGTGTTCTTCAGCTCATCACTGTTCCCGTCGGCCATCGCCGAAGGATTATGTACCATCATCAGCGCGTTTTTCGGCATGAAAATTTTGTCACCGGCCATCGCAATTACGCTCGCCGCGCTGGCTGCAAGCCCGTCGATATAAACCTCAATCTCGAAATCCTGCGCAATCAGCCAGTTATAAATCGCTATCGCATCAAAGATCTGGCCGCCCGCCGAGTTAATCCGCAGCTTTATCATGCTTGCATTCGTCAGCTGCTTGACCTGCTCGATAAAGCTCTTAGCCGTCAGCACCTCGCCTGTGTTAAAGTCCATGCCGCCTATCACGTCATAAAGCAAGACCTCAGGCGCTGTTGCTCCAGCATCATTAAATACCCTCATCTGCATAACTCAAATCACCTCTTGAATATTAATTTACTCTGCTGCTAACTCATCAAATCCAGCACTGCGTCTAAGCTCAGCCTCTTTCACAAGCTGCCTGTGATTAAGCTCGAAGTCGCCGCCGGTTAATTCAGCAGTCTCACGCTGCCGCGTGCTGAAGCCGTTTTCAACCCGCATTGCAGCAGCTTTCACTTCCTTCACCGGATCTAAC
The DNA here is from genome assembly GCA_017470785.1 of Synergistaceae bacterium. Classification (GTDB taxonomy): domain Bacteria; phylum Synergistota; class Synergistia; order Synergistales; family Aminobacteriaceae; genus JAFUXM01. The sequence goes on along the minus strand of JAFUXM010000056.1, from coordinate 270 downwards.
TGCCCCTGACTTGAGCCGGTCCACTCGGCCTGACTATACGCATACCGCGCAAGCTCGTTGTCAATAAAGCCCGGCGCTGCTATCCGGCCGCTTAATACAGCCTCGTTAAGCCACTCGCAGTAAATCGGCTGGCAAAAATTCTCTGACCACCACTCACGCCAGTAATTAAACAGCTTCCAAGCCTCTAATAATGCGCCTCTTGACGCTGAATAGCTTGACTGAAAATTTAAGAACAGCACTTCAGCCGGTAAGCCTAACGCACTGCCCACT
>JAFUXM010000055.1 GCA_017470785.1 Synergistaceae bacterium | reverse complement strand
TTCACTCTATGAGCGATAATTTCGCCGTGCGGCACTGTGTTCAGCACGGCTAAAACTATATTATTAATTATAATTTTGCCCGTGTCGCCGACCTCGCCGCCGCGCTCAGCGTAAAACGGCGTCTCGTCTAAAATTAACTCAAATTCATTTATATTTAAATCTTTATTAATCTCATCAAGTCTGCCCTCAGGCGTTAATATAGCTAATATTTTTGCGCTGCCAGCTTTTTCACTATAGCCTGTGAAGCGCGTCGCTCCAAATTCATTTTCAAGCTCGTTATAAATATCGCCGGCCAAGACACTATGCTTCTGCTTGCTCGATGCCCGCGCCCGTTCACGCTGCTTATTCATTGCATCTTTAAAGCCTTTATCATCAAGCGTTAAATTCTTCTCAGCCGCCATCTCAGCCGTTAATTCAGGCGGAAATCCAAACGTGTCATACAGCGTGAATATAACTTCGCCGGGGATCTCCGTCTTATTCTGCGCTCTTAAATTCGCGGCCTCCTGCTCAAATAATTCCGTCCCCTGCTGCAAAGTCTTATTAAATCTTTCTTCTTCTATATTAATAATCTGCTCGATCACAGCTCTTTGCGTTATTAACTCTTTATACACATCGCCCATAATCTCAATTAATATAGGCATATACTCGCATAAAAAATTATTTTCAAAGCCTAATAGCTTTCCAAATCTGACGGCGCGGCGCAGTAATCTTCTCAGCACATAGCCCGGCCCGTCGTTCGACGGCAATACACCATCAGCAAGCATGAACGCTACAGCTCTGACATGATCAGCTATCACCCGCACGGCCATATCATTACGGCCGCCCTTGCCGTATTCAATTCCGGCCTTCTGACACGTATAGTTAATTAACGGCGTAAATAAATCCGTCTCGTAATCCGTCTCGACGCCCTGCACGACCATAGCAAGCCGCTCAAGCCCCATGCCGGTATCTATATTTTTATGCGGCAGATCAGCCATGCTGCCGTCCTTCTGCCTATCAAACTGCGTAAAAACTAAATTCCAGATCTCTAAATATCTATCGCAGTCGCAGCCGACCCCGCACGTGTCTTTGCCGCAGCCGAATTTCTCGCCCCGATCATAATAAATCTCAGAGCAAGGTCCGCACGGCCCAGTGTCGCCCATGAACCAATAATTTTCGTCCTGTCCGCATCTATAAATTCTATCAGGCGGAAGGCCGGCTATGTCGCGCCACGCGTTAAACGCCTCTTCGTCGTCTTTATAAATCGTAGCGTAAAGCCTGTCAGGCTCAAGGCCAACCCGCTCAGTTAAAAATTCCCACGCCCAAGCTATAGCCTCACGCTTAAAATAACTGCCCCACGTGAAATTGCCCAGCATCTCAAAAAACGTATGATGTCTTGCCGTTCGCCCGACGTTCTCTATATCATTAGTCCTAACGCATTTCTGACTAGTGACAACCCTTTCAGCCTCGGGTTCTTTTATCCCTAAATAATACGGCTTAAGCGGCACCATCCCCGCAATCGTAAATAACAAAGACGGATCATCCGGAATTAACGAGAAGCTTGCTAAATGCTTGCTGCCCTTCTCTTCCCAGAATTTTATAAACAACTCGCGCAGCTCCCGCGCTGTCCTGTGCTTCATTCTATTACCTGCTTTCTTTTAATATTTAATTTAAATTTTAAATAATTATAAATTAATTATTCATAGTGCGTCCACATTCTTTTAACACGCACAATTCCATCATAAACGTTATTGCTTAAATCTCTTACAGCGTCAATATTTTCATTCACACTATAAACTAATCTATGCTGAATATTAATCCGCCTTGAAAAATTTCCGCGTAAATCTCCAAGCAATTTTTCATAAGGCGGCGGCGTTTGAAACGGATTATTGACAAGAATATTTAATAAATCTTTGGACTTTTGCTCCAGCCCTGCGGCTTTAAGGCGTTTCTTGTCCTTCTCAGCCTGTGAGCTGAACTCAACAAGATACATCTACCACTCCTCGTTGGGATCATATCTCGTGCACTCAGATGACTTCTCAAGCCCAGCGTTGATAATGCTCTCAGTCATGCCCTTAATCGAACTAATATACAGCGTCTCCTGTATAGACCGCCAGTCATCTTCTGATACTAATACTGCGCTTTTGCCTTTTGAATTTGCAATCATAACCGGCGCGCCGCCAGAGTTCACATCATCTATCAGCTTATCAAAATTTTTCTGAGCCGTTATAACGTCAATACCAGTCATCATTAATAAACCTCTTTAGCCAACAAATTTATTTAGCAAGCTGCTTGATTTTCTTAAATTTTAAATAATTATAAATTATTGCACAACCGGCGAACTATTTTCGTATAATTCTTCCGGCGCAATGTCAAGATCATCATTCCAGCATACAGTGCTGCCGTTGCTTTTAGCCAAAATAAAAAAATTTTGCGGCTTTAACGGCGCAAAAATTTCATAATTCAAAAGATGCGCCGCGTTATATATTCTTTGCTCATTATTCGAGAAAGTCAGCAGCAATTTATAATCAGGCAGAGCCTTTACTTCCCTTACTGAAATAACGGGCTTGTCGGCGTAATATATATAATCTTTTAAATTCTCATCATAGACTTTACGCATTTTTATATTAACGCAGCGGCTGCCTTGTCTTTTGCAAAATTAAAAAATTTATTTCGACAGCTTCTCGATAAAGGGCTTAATTAAATCCATGGGCAGCGGGAAGAAAGTTGTCGTGTTGCGTTCACCAGAGATCTCGCGTATAGTCTGCAAGTATCTTAACTGCAAAGTCACAGGCGAAGCCTCCATCTTCGCCGCAGCCTCAGATAATTTCTCAGCCGCTTGCAGCTCGCCCTCAGCTGATATAATCTTAGCCCGCCGCTCGCGCTCAGCCTCAGCCTGACGAGCCATAGCTCGCTTCATACCGTCCGGCAGCTCAAGTTCTTTCACTTCGACCGCACTGACTTTAATTCCCCACGGGTCAGTCCGCTCGTCTATTATCTTTTGCAGCTCCTGATTAATCTTCTCCCGCGACGCTAACACCTCATCAAGCTCTACAGAACCTACAACCGACCGCAAAGTCGTCTGCGCAAGCTGACTCGTCGCAATAACATAATTTTCAACTTCTATTACTGACTTCACCGGCTCAAGCACCCTGAAATATACAACCGCATTGACTTTAATAGCCACGTTGTCCCGCGTTATAACTTCCTGCACAGGCACGTCAAGCGTTAAAATTCGCAAATCTACAGTGACGGTCCGGTCTATAAACGGGATTACAAACACAAGCCCCGGCCCTTTTGACCCTATCACATGCCCAAGCCTGAACACAACAAGCCGCCTGTACTCCGGCACAACCCGTATCATCCACGAGATTACAAATACTAATATAAACGCAAGAAATATAAGCATCCCTAAATCCGGCAGCAAGTCGCCCCAGTAAAATACCATGACCGTCAACCCCTTTATATAATAAATTAAATTTTAAAACTCATAGCCCGGCTGCGAACCGGCCTCATCGTAAAATCGCGTAATCTCTCGGTGAAACACTAACGGTATATTCTGCTGCGTCGGGCCATTACGATTTTTAGATATAGAAATATTTGCGCTGCTATTTTTGCTCGGGTCAGTATCTTCATAGTAATCTGCCCGAAATAAAAACATTACGACATCAGCGTCCTGCTCTATTGCGCCCGAGTCCCTCAAGTCCGACAGTACAGGCTTTTTATCTTCGCGCTTCTCAGTCGTGCGGGATAATTGCGACAGCGCAATGACCGGACACTCAAGCTCACGCGCCACGCCCTTTAACATCCTCGAGATCTCAGCGACTTCATACTGCCTGTTCTCACTGCCTGAACTCTTGCCGCCGAGCCTCATTAACTGCAAATAATCTACTATAATTAAGCCCAGCGCCGGATAACGCGATTTAAAGCGCCTGCACTTAGCCCTAAAGTCCATTGACGTAAGCATCGAGCTGTCATCTATAAATATCATCCTGCGGCTTAACTTGTCAGCTGCTTGAGTTAATGCGCTCCAGTCCCTGTTGCCGACAGCCCCGCTGTTAATATTATTTAAATTAACGCCGGCCTCAGCTGCAAGCATACGCTGCGCCAGCTGCTCGCCGCTCATCTCTAAACTAAAAATTAATACTGGTATGTCGTCCCTGTTCTCACCGCCGCCGAACTGCGCTACGTTCATCGCAAATGCAGTTTTGCCCATCGACGGCCGCGCCGCAATTATATTCAAGCTGCCGGGCTGAAAGCCTATTAAATAACTATCAAGCGAGTCAAAGCCCGTCTTAAATCCGTTGGACTCAGAGCCCGTTCCGGCATTATAATTGCTTATCGCAGTCTCAAGCTTCTTAAACGCCGGCGCTAATATCTCGCTTAATTTTTTAAAATCCGAACTTTTTTTATTCTGCGAGATTTCAAATATTAATCTCTCGGCCTCGTCAAGCATCATCGAGCTGTCATACTCGTTAGAATACGCTAAATTAACGATCTTGCTTCCTGCTTCGATTAAGTGCCGCCTAATAGACTTCTCACGCACTATGTCAGCATGATACAACGCATTTGCAGTGGTCGGCACTTCGGCTATTAGCCCTGCTAAAAATGCCTGTACGCTCTGAGCGTCAAATATATTATTATTAACTAAACTTTCGCTTAAAGTAATTATGTCGACCGGCTTCGACGCGCCGTACATGGCAAGCATAGCGTCATAGGCCGCTCGGTGCTTAGTATCATAAAAATCATCCGTGCGCAGCATCTCGATAACTGCGCCCAAAATTTCGCGGTCAAGTAAACAAGAGCCAAGCACCGCCCGCTCGGCCTCAAGGCTCTGCGGCGGCACTCGATCATATATATCCATTATTTAATTAAATATTTAAATTTTATTTAAATTTTTATTTCACGCTGACAGCAAGCGTCATAGCCGCCTGCACGCCAGGATATAACTTTAAAGTAATATTATAATTTCCGGCCTGTCTAATAGAATCATCAAGCTTTATATCGCGCTTGTCGATTTTTAAATTATGCTGCTGCTCTAATAATTCTGCAACCTGCGCAGCCGTAATAGACCCAAAAAGCCTGCCGTTCTCGCCGGCCTTAGCTTCAATGCTAACGGCCTTGCCCTGCAGCGCTTTAGCTCTATCTTCAGCCTCGGCCTTTAACTTCGCCTGCAAAGCTTTATTACGCGCCTGCTGCTCTTTCCACGCCGCAATTTTATTAGGCGTCGCCTCGTCGGCTAATCCCTGCGGAAATAAATAATTGCGCGCGTATCCGTCGCTCACTTCTAACAGCGATCCAGCCGCTCCAAGTTTCTTTACATCTGCTTTTAAAATAACTTTCATGATTTAATTGCCCCTCTTAAATTTTTTATTTTATTTAATTTAAATTATCTTTATCTTTATTATCAGCGCCGCTGAGCCTCAGCCTGAAATTAAATACCATATCGCTTACGCCCAGTAAAACCAATCCCATCCACATGAGCGGGAATAATAAAAATATAATCAACGCAAAGCGTGCGCCGCGGCCTAAATTTTTAAAATTCATCCACCAGAATGCAAAGGCCAAGCCCTGCACCCAGAATAATACATTTAAAATTCCCCGTAAATTCATTATGAATACCGCGCCCTCGAACCAGCTGTCAATGTCAATAAAAAATCCGGCTATAAACGTGAATATAAACACCGGCAAAATAGATTTAGCCTGTGATATAAAAGTCCATTCACGAACTTCAGGCAAGGCCGGCAAACTTGTATTTGCATTTACTTTATTTAAAATTTTTGAGCATAAAATATAATTAAATGCGCCCTCTGAGCTTGAATAAATTATTAATAGACTTGGCAGTATATAAGGCATGATAGCAATAGCCTGCAGCAGCGCCGCTTTGACCTGCGCACTGCTTTCACCGGCAAAAGTATTTAAGATTAACTCAAGCTGCGCCGCATCGGGAATTAAAACATTCCTGCCGGTCAAAAATTTAAAAATCACTAATAATAAAAGCTTGGATATAATAGAGACTGATGCGCAGATTAATAAGGCCGCGTAGCCGGAAATTTTATTATTAAATTTATATTTTAAAAATATAGTATAGATAGCTAATGCTAAAGGCACGCAGCCCAGCGCAGCATACAGCGCCATTAACGGCGAAAATGCAAGAAATAAAAATAATTCAAGCAATACAATGCTTATGCTTAAAATATTTGCGCCGTCGATGCAGCCTAACAAAGCTAAAGGCGTCGCAGCGGCAGCCATGAAGGCAAAGCCCAACACCGGGAAGAAAGTCCCGGACAAAATCAGGAGGGCAGTCAATGACGTTAAAGAAATAAGCCGCACAAAAGACTTTGCGTTAAAAATCATGCTAACACTCGAGAGCACACGCGCACTCTCTCAACCTCCTGATATAAAATAAAATTTAAGCACAAAAAAATACGAGAGCCGTAAAATTTCGCTCTCGTATTATAAACTAAAATTTAAATTAATAAAATTTTTTTAATTTAATCTATTAGTCTAACGAATAAGGCAGAAGAGCCATGTAACGCGCTCTCTTAATTGCCTCGGTCAAAAGGCGCTGATGCTTGGCGCAGTTGCCCGTAACGCGTCTGGGAATAATCTTGCCCCGGTCGCTGATATACTTGCGCAGCTTCTCAACGTCTTTATAATCTACTTTCTCCTGCTTCTCGACGCAGTAGTAGCAGAACTTCGGGCGGCGTCTCGAGCTCATGCCCCTGCGCATGTTGCCGCGCGGCGCTGCTCCGTCACGCCCTGCCGGTCTTGCCTCTCTCGGCTCTCTCTCGTTCATGTCTATAACTTCCTCTTTCTAATCCTAATCTCTAAATTAAAATTTAAAAATTTTAAATTTTAATTTTAAATTTTAAAACGGTATATCGGCCTCGTTATTGCTGCTTGCGCTTGAGCCTGAATCAAAATCCGCTGCGGGATTGCCGAAGCTCTTATCGTCAATGCTGCTGCCGAAGCCATCGTCATTGCCGAACGGATCGAACGGCGGCATGTCGTCAGGCTGCGCAGGTCTTGCAGCACTTGCAGAGCCTGAAGCCGGATACGGCGCTTGCGAGTACTGCGATGACGGCTGCGAGCCATTATCGCCTCTGCCGCCCATAAAAATTATGTCGCTGGCTACCACTTCAGTGACGTATCTTTTGCCTGAGCCGTCCTTAGCATCATAACTTCTTGTGTTAATTCTTCCCTCGACAACAACTTGGCTGCCCTTCTTCAAATACTTTCCGCAGTTCTCGGCCATCGGTCCCCAAACTGCGACAGGCACAAAATCAACGCTCTCTTGATATTCCCCGTTACGATTTTTAAACGAGTAATTGACCGCAACGCTGAAACGCGCCCACGCTCTCTTATCAACCGTATAGCGAACGTCAGGATCTCGTGCCAAATTTCCCGCAATAATAGCCTTGTTTAAGCCTCTCATGATAAATCCTCCGACTTAAATTAAAATTAAAATAATTTTACTTATCCAGAAGGACGATCATCTGGCGGTAAACATTAGGCCGCAGTCCTAACACGCGTCTAAGCTCGAAAGTCTGAGCCGGCTCAAGGTCAAAGTTAAATAATACATAAAACCCCTCGGCCTTCTTCTGAATGGGATACGCAAGCGGTCTCTTTCCCCAAACGTTCCTTTCAGTTACAACTCCTCCAAGATTGCGCACGACTTCTTCAAGCTTCTCAACTTCTTCTGTCGGAGTTTCCATCTCCGCGCTTAAAATCGTAAGCATTTCGTAATGCCGCACGTCACTCACCTCCTCCCTATGGTCTATGGCTTCTTTATTTAAATTTAAAATTAAAATTAAAATTTATTAAAAGAAGCAGGGCAAAACTTGCATATTATAGCCTGAAAATTTTTATACGGCAATAGATAAAACTAAACTATAGTAATTTTTATATGCATTAAATTTGAAATTTGTAAAAACGCTTGCTGTATTCCATCAAATATTAATATATCGCCATAATTAGCGAGCAAGTCTATAGTATAATTTTTTAATAAAATTTTGCTCTTGTCAAAAGGCGTTTTAATTGCTAAAATATTTTTAGCTAAAAGATTTTTACTGCTGAAAGAAAAAATTGCCCGGGTGGCGGAATTGGTAGACGCGCTAGATTCAGGTTCTAGTAGCCGCAAGACTGTGGAGGTTCAAGTCCTCTCTCGGGCACCATATCTTTAAAAAGCCTTTAAAAATTTTCCAATAAAAACTCTTAGAACTCCCTAAAATTGGCGTTTTTCTTTTACACTTTCAAAGATTTTCACAAGTTCGACAAAACATAAAACTGTATGCTAAGGTTAAAAATTATTTTAGGCATACGGTTAAGGGCTGTAAAGTTAGATGTTGAGCGAGTTAATAATAAAGCAAGCGAAGCCTAAAGATAAAAAATATTGCATCTCAGACGGAGGATTTACAGCCATAGACATATGGCTGTAAGGTTGGGCGCGGACTTGTCGTCGAGAGCATTTAAATGCCATTCAGGCTTTAAATGCTGCCGATTGACTATCTTTAAATAAAAAAATTGGCTCCACGACCAGGACTCGAACCTGGAACCTAGTGATTAACAGTCACCCGCTCTGCCGATTGAGCTATCGTGGAACGCCTTATTTATTCACAACGAAAATAATTATACTCGCAAGTTTTAATTTGTCAAGAAATTTTTGAAAATAAATTATAATATATTAAATTATAAAATTTATTTAAAGGAGGTCTTTGTCCTGGCGTTTACAATTTGTATTCTGTCGGCGGCTAAGAAGCGCGACCAGTATATCGCAAATTATTTGAGCTATGACGAGCCGGTAACAGGGCATCAGGTGCTTGAAGATTTTAATATTAAAATAAATTCTGACTCAGCTTCGGCCTCGCAGGGCGACTTAGACCATGAGCGGCAGCGGGTCATAGCATGGCAGGTCAATAATTATATCCGGCCTTTAGAGTGGCTCATAGACGAGGACGCAATGGTCGAGTTCATACAGACGACTTCGCCGACTGGCTTGCGGATTTATCAGCGTTCGCTCGACTTTTTATTTATAATCGCCTGTGAGATCGCTCTCGATGATCCTAAGAGGCTTGCATGGCAGGAAAAGAAAAATCCAAGAGCCGTGCTGCATCACTCGATAGGCGAAGGGCATTACTGGGAGTTTGAAGGCACGGTGTTAAATCAGGAACAGGTCGATAAGATACGTGAGGTTATGCGCAGCTTAGTCGAGCAGGACTTGCCGATCACGCGCGAGATCTTAACGATAGACAAGGCCAAGCGCATATTTTTATCACAGGGCGAGCACGAGATGACCGGCCTGTTCTTCAGGGCAAATCTTGACCCGGTAGAAGTCTATAAATGCGCAGGCCGCTACGGATATTTCTGCGGCAGCGCGATGGCGCCGTCAACCGGCATTCTTAAGACTTTTGACTTAACGATATTCGAACAGGGCGTTGTGCTGCGCTTCCCGACTGTCGATACGCCCGAAGGCCTGCCCGAGTTTAAAGTCGACCCGTCAATAGGCAGCGTATTTTTTGACTATGCTCACTGGCTCGAAGTGTTAAATTTAAATTACTTAAATAATCTGCATCAGCGAGTGACGGACGGCAAAGTTCAGGAGCTTGTGTTAATAGCCGAGGCGTTTCATTCGCAGAGGCTGAGCAACATAGCAGAAGATATAGCGTCAAGGCCGGTGAAAGTCGTTACGATTGCGGGGCCGTCCGGCTCAGGCAAGACTACGTTCTCAGAGCGTTTAAAGATTCAGCTCATGGTATGCGGCAAGACGCCCGTCACGCTGCCGTTAGATAATTATTTTAAAGAGCGTGAGGAGTCGCCGAAGGACGAGAACGGCGAGTATGACTACGAGCGTTTAGATGCGCTGGACTTGGACTTACTTGAAGATAATTTAACGAGAATTTTGGCAGGCGAGGGCGTTATAACGCCTACTTATAATTTTATCAAGGGCGCGAAAGAGCCCGGCAAGATAATTAAATTAAGCGAGTCGGACGTATTAATAATGGAAGGCATTCACGGCCTGAACGATCATATACTTTCAATGCTGCCGGATGAAAATCGTTATGGAATTTTCGTATCGCCTTTGACTGGCATCTGCATTGACCCGCATAATCGCACGAGTACGAGCGACAATAGATTACTGCGGCGCATCATACGCGACTATCGCACACGCGGCAAGTCTGCGCAGCTCACGCTTGAGGTCTATCCGAAAGTTATACGCGGCGCGAAGCGCTACATATTCCCGTATCGCAACAGAGCGGACGCGATATTTAACTCGGCCTTGCCTTATGAACTCGGCGTGCTTAAGCCCTATGTCGAGCCTTTATTACATACAGTTGATGAGGACTCGACCGTGTTCAGCGAGGCGTTGAGATTATTAAATATCTTAAGATTTGTCCCGTCAATTAACCACGACGGCATACCTAACAACTCAGTCATACGCGAGTTTATCGGCGGCAGCTGTCTGGACGTATAAAAAATATTATGAATAATAATAATTATAATTTAGAAAGATTTAAAGCGGCGCAGGCAGTGAGCTATGCTCAAGCCTTGAGTGAAATTAAGGCAGGCCGTAAGACCAGCCATTGGATCTGGTATATATTTCCGCAGATCGCAGGCTTAGGCACGAGCTATAGATCAAGGCAATATGCTATTAAAGATATTAACGAGGCCAAGGCGTATTTAGCTGACGATCATTTGCGCTTAAATCTTGAAGAAATTTGCAGCGCGTTATTAGAGCTTGATGATGATAATCCCGAGCATGTTATGGGCAGCAGCATAGACGCAATTAAATTACAGTCGTCTATGACTTTATTCGCGCTGGCTTCTGCAAGTCAAGATAATATTTATAATAAAGTGCTTGATAAATTTTTTAATGGCCATAAAGACGCTAAGACATGCGATATAATTAATTTTAATTTAAATTAAAAACAGGAGTGATATTGAGACATGAAGACTGCGGCAGTATTTTTAATTGATGATTTCGAAGAGACTGAGGCCTTAACGACCGTAGATATTTTAAGGCGGGGCAAAGTTGAAGTTACGACAGTGTCGCTCACGGGCAATATTGAAGTGAGAGGCAAGCATAATATTATAGTCAAGGCCGACGAGCTGTTTGACGCTGCAATTAAGCGTGAGTTCGACATGCTGATAATCCCCGGCGGCACGACTGACCATGCGCAGCACAGAGGCTTAATAAATTTAGTTCAGGAATATAACGCTCAGGGCAAGCCCATCGCAGCTATCTGCGCAGCTCCGGCAGTACTCGGCGCAGCAGGAATTATAAAAGGCAAAAAGGCAGTATGCTATCCGGGCATGGAATTTTATTTAGAGGGCGCATTTATAGGCGAAAATAATATCGAGATCGACGGCAATATAATCACTGCAAAGGGGCCGGCCATAACGCCGTTCTTCGCGCTCAAGCTGTTAGAAATTTTGCGTGGCGGCTTAATAGCTGAGGAAGTCGCGCAGGGATTTTTAAGTCCGTTAATAAAATAATTAAATAATTAATTAAAAATTTTTAAATTAAAAGCGCTCCTGTGATAAAAATAAAAATCACAGGAGCGCATTATTTTTTAAT
>JAFUXM010000054.1 GCA_017470785.1 Synergistaceae bacterium | reverse complement strand
GGAGAAACGGCGCAATGTCGCGCGATATATCGCGGCCCTCGTAGCTTATCACGACCTCTAAATTCCGCGCCTCGTGCTTATCCGGCATGATTAATTACCTCAGCCACGGCGGCAAAGTCTTGACCACGGGCAGGTCTATTTCAGGCACTCGCAGCGTGATATTAGCCGGAAATATCACACGATTAACATGCTCCAAATTCGCCTCGATTAAATCAGTCATAAGCAGCTCCGCGCCTAACTTAGGCCATAATCTCAGCGCGATTAAATCCCACGTATCGCCCTGCTGCGTCACATATTTTTGTGCTGTCATGCGAAACTCACCATAGCCTCTCGTTCTGCGGCCTCTCTCATAGCTGCATCGATTGCGCGCTTGATACTCAGCTCTAAACTCTCACTGCGTCCAGTCTGACCGCCTTCAGCCGTGCTATTAACAGTGATGCTGAAGTGATACTCAGGCTTGTTCACATTCTGCGTGCTTGCGTAACTTCGCGAATTAGCGATATTAGCCTGACCTGCAAGCTCCAAGCCCATTTGCTCACCGGCTGCAAGCCATAACGGCACGCCTCGTGACTTATCTTCCAGCGGGATAATTGCCTCAGTGCCGGCCTCTGCGACTAATCCAAAGTGCGGCGTGCTGAAAATTCCGCCCGTCGCGTGGGCTGCAAAGCCGCCTGACATAAATCTTGAGCTGGGCATCTTAGGCGCTGTGTCACCGCCTGACATACTCGTGTTAATTATCACCGGCTGCGACTGCTGCAACCGCTCTAAATACGGGGCGATACGCTCCGGCAATTCGCGCACTGCATTCTCAGCGTTTCGCATGGAATTAACAAGCTCGGTCATGTTCGGCGGCACTTGCGACACAAATTCCTTAATCTCAGCTATGCGCGTCTTGCTCTCAGTTATGACCGGCTGAGTCTGCGCCGCAAGCTCCTTAACCTCTGCTATCTCAGCTATGACCGGCTCGGCTTCTTTAATCCGCTCCGTGGCCTGAGCATCAGGCTTTGCGGCTTCAGGAATTTTAATTCCCATAGCAGCCGCGACGCTGGGATTTAATGTTGCTGCTAATTGCTGATTGCGCTGCGTCTCGAACTCATTGCGCTGCTTTAATAGCTTTGCCTGATCGCCGAAGCTCTTGACAAGGTCACCCCAGCCGCCTGTCTCAACGCCGGTCACACCGACGCTTTTCGCGCCGTTATCAACAAGCCATTTGCTTGCAGTCACAGCCGTAATTAATCCGCCGACAACCGGAACTAACTTCATGAGTGAAAATCCTGCCGTGCTTGCAGCGCCTGCACTAACTGCACTTGCACTTGTTCCGGCTGCTGCGCTTGCACCCGTTGCTGTTGTTAATGCAGTGCTTGCACTGGCCGCAGTCTGCGCCGCTGCATTTGCTGCACTTAGAGCTCGGCCAGCGCTGATAAATTCCTTCACATTTGTTAAAAATTTTGCGCCGAATTTCATTGCACTCCAGCCGCCTGCTCCAACTACACCGGCGCTGACTATCTGCGACGCTGTTTTATGCTCCTGCATAAAGCTTGTGACGCCGCCTATGGCCTCGCTGGCTCTGTCCATCAAGTACCTGACCGGCTCAAGCAAATTGCCGCCGACCTCGTTCATCAAGCCCTCAAAGCTCGACTCCAAAATCGCCTGGCTGCCGCTGAGATTATCATTCATCACGGCCGCCATGTTACTTGCAGTGCCTGTTGCTGCGTACATCTCCTGCTCGGACTTCTGCAATTTACCGGTTTTAGCGTCATTCATCCATGCAAGTGCAGCGGCGCTCGGCTCTTTGCCGAATATCGCCTCTAAGTACGCCATGCGAGTGCCCTCGCCCATTTTCTCAGTTGCACGGGCTAAATCCTGCATCAGGCCGGGCAGTTTGCGCATATGGCCGTCCTTGTCCAAGACCGGAATTTTCAGTGCAGCAAGCGCGTCCAGCGCTTCTTTCGGCGGCTTGACTACCCGCTCAAGTATCGCGCGTGAGGCCGTGCCGCCCTGCGAGCCTTTAATACCTACATTTGCCAGTGATCCTAACAGCGCCGCCATGTCCTCAATGTTCACGCCAAGCCCCGCAGCGACCGGCGCGACGTACTTCATCGCCTCACCGAGTTCCGCAATGCTTGTGTTAGTGCTGACTGAGGCCTTGGCTAATACGTCCGCAACACGGCCGGCCTCGCTGGCATCAAGCGTGAAGCCCCGCAGCGAACTCGCCATGACATCCGCCGCGCTCGCTAAGTCCATGCCCTCGGCTGCCGCCATGTCTAACAGCCCGGGCAGTGCGTCCTTGATCTCCTGCGCTTTGAAGCCGGCCCGCGCTAACACTTCTTGAGTAGCTCCTACCTCAATACTGGTAAACTGCGTTGACGCGCCGAGGTCTTTCGCCTGATTTTTCAACGCCTCAAGCTGCGCCAGCTGCTCCCTATTTTTATATTGATCTTTAACGCCGCCGAACACGACCGCATTGACCCGCGCCATCTGCTTCTCATAGTCAGCTGCTATGGTCAGCGGCCGCTTGATCGTCTGCGTCAGGGCAGTCTTAGCCATCATGAAGTCGCCGCTAAGCTCACTGAACTTCAGATTATCGCGGGCTTGTTTATACCGCGCCTGCGCTCCTGCTAATTTAACCTGCGCACTTGCAGCCTGTTCACTCTGCTTTGTTAATCTTGCCTGCTCGCTCGCTAAGTTATTTGTGTCAACACCGGCGCGGCTTAAAGCATTATGCAAGCTGTCCAGCGCCGTCTTCTTCTCGTTTAGCCTGCTTGATGTCTCCTTGCTCTTAGCTGCAAGCTCTGCACTTCTTTCTGTTAAATCCTTCTCGGCTGCCTCTGCTGCTTTAAGCTTCTTGGTAAGGTCAGAAGCTATCATGCGGGCGGTCTTGCTGCCCTCGCTCTTCAGCGCTGCTATCTGCACGCGCAAACTCGCGCTGTTGGCTCTCGTGTCTGCGAACTCGGAATTTAACTTCAAGCTCCTTGCGCTCAAAGTCTCCATGGCTGCAGCATCGGCCTTGAGGCCGCCCTCGAGCTTCTGATATTTACCTATCTGTGTCACTGCCTCACTCAGGTGCGAACTCTTATCCTTCAGTTCGTTCATCAGCCCTTCAGCCCGCTTGAATGCAGCGCTCAAGCTCGGCTGCAGCTCACCGTTCAGGCTTATTCCTATGCTCAACTCTGCCATTGCCTAATCACCCGCCTTTCTGCTATAATCCATGTCAAAATTCGCTCTCAATCTTGGAGGTGTCTGCCATGCTCAAAAAAATTTGGC
>JAFUXM010000053.1 GCA_017470785.1 Synergistaceae bacterium | reverse complement strand
TTACGCCGACACGGGCAGGACGAGGCCGAGCTTCGCCGCTGCAAGCGCACAGCCTGAAGTGAAAGAAGTTAAAGCTCAGGCTCAGGCTGAAGTTAAAGCAGCCGAGAAGAAAGCGCCGGTCAGCCGCGAGTGGATGACGTTCATGGTAGCGTTCGGCCTGTTAGTGCGTGAGGGTCTCGAGGCAATCTTAGTTATCGTCGCGATAGTCGCGTACTTAATCAAGACCGGAAATCAAAACATGTTGAAGGGCGTCTATATGGGATCGTTTGCAGCAATCTTAGCGAGCATCGCGCTGGCGTGGCTGCTTGAAGAACTTATGGGCGAGAACAGCGGCGTTGCCCGCGAACTCTTAGAAGGCTGGACGATGTTCTTGGCCGTGGCAGTTTTATTCTATGTCAGCAACTGGATGTTATCCAAGGCCGATACTATAGCATGGGAAAAATATATCGGCGGCAAAGTCCAACAGTCAATCGACAGCAAGAGCCAGTGGACGTTAATCTTTGCGGCATTTATCGCAGTCATGCGCGAGGGCGCAGAGTTAATATTATTCTATAAAGCTTCGTTCACCGGCGGCATGGACGACCCGACTTATATTCTCTACGGCATCGGCGCAGGCATCTTAGTCTTAGCTGCAGTCTGGATAGCGTTTAGATACTTCAGCGTGAAGCTGCCGCTCAAGCCATTCTTCTTATTTACAAGCATTTTATTATTCTTGATGTGCATATCGTTCATGGGCAAGGGCGTTCAAGAGCTGACAGAGGCCGATGTAATAACAGGCCGCACTGTCATACCGGCCATGAACGGTTTCCAGATTGAGATATTAAGCATCTATGACCGCGCCGAGACTTTAATACCGCAGATTATGTTAGTCATAGCTGCAGTCTGGACGACGCTGCCGCATTTATTCAGCAAGAAAAATAAGCAAGAGGCAAAATAATTTTTAATTTTAATTTTTGATAAAGCACTCGTTTTAAAAAACGGGACTTTATAGAGCAAAAAATTTTAATTTCAGGAGGTATTTTATTTATCATGAAGAAGTTAGTATTAGCTTTGTTGGTAGTTACGGCGTTTGCAGCAGCGGCGTTTGCAGTTCCTGCCCCGACCTCAATGAAGCCCGGCGAGGCCGGCTTTGAAGAGATCCCGATCGGTGAAGAGCAGCAGGTCGGCCCGTACAACGTAGCAGCCGTATATTTCCAGGCGGTCGATATGTATCCGGCAGGCAAGAACCCGTCGAAAGAAGACTCTGATATGCACTTAGAGGCCGACATTCACCTTCAGCCGATGTACGCAATAGCTTACGGCTTCGGCAACGGCGATAACATTTGGCCGGCTTATCTTACAGTCAAGTATCAGATTTTGCAGATGGACGGCAAGACTGTCGTAATGGAAGGCAGCTTTATGCCCATGAACGCTGACGACGGCCCGCACTACGGCGCAAATATCGCTAAGGGACTTAAGGTCGGCCAGTACAAGCTGCGCTTTATCATTGAGCCGCCGACTGATTACTTGCTCCACACTGACCCCGAGACCGGCGTTCCGGCCAAAGAGGACGCGAAGAATTTCTTCCAGACTCATACGGCAGAGTTCAACTGGAACTACACAGCAGAGCAGCTCCAGAACGAGTAAATTAAAAATTTAAATTATAAAATAAATTTTTGCCGCCCCGGTAATCTCACTGGGGCGGATTTTGTGTGTTATAACTTTTTTATGATAAAGTTTTTGCATAGATAAAACTTTTTTAATTAAATTAATTTAATTAAATTAAAAATTGAAACGGAGGGCTATGAGATTTTAAAGTATATCGTTGCGGTGACGGAGCATTTAGCTTCGGTCGCTGTGTTGCTCGGAATTATATTTAGCTTCGCTAAAAATTTAGACGCTAAAAACTCTAAGAAATTTATTTGGTACGGAGTGCTGGCCGGAGTATTCGCGGGATTTGCTTTATTCTTTATTAGATTAAGCGATCCCAAAGGCACTAATTTAATGCTTATAGCTTTTAACCGGCGATTAATTATATTTATCGCCGCGCTCGCTATATTAGCTTTAATTGCTGTCTTATTTAAAAATTTATTTAAAATTTTTTTAAATTTAATTTTCGCAGTGTTAATAGCAGCAGCGCTTGCATATCTAACGCCGCCGCTAATTCAATTCACGCAAGAGTTCGTATATTTCGGTGAGAGCGGCGTAAGCACTAACGCATTATTAAGAGCATTGGGCTATGCGCTTGGCCTTGCCGTGTGCCTATTGTTAAGTTTAAGCGCGTTCAAAGTTCATGACGCATTGAGCGGTAACGCTAAGCTTGCATTTTTAACTTGTTCGCTCGTGATATTTGCGGTTGAGTTCGGAGCAAAAGCTATATTAGCGTTAAGAAATTTGCGGCTCATTCCCAGAAGCGGGATTGAAATGTTTGTAAGGACTATGTGGAGCCAGCGCGGCCAGTACCCGGACACGTTTATTTACTTGCAGCTGATATTAGCGTTGATCATGCTTGTTTATGTAATTGTAAATAATCTTAAGCCTATAGGCGAATTTGCAAATAAAGCTTTATTAAGAAAAGAGAAGGCACGATTAAGAAATCACCGGCGCTGGTCATGGAGTTTATTTAGCTGGAGCGTTGCCGCAGTGTTTATATTAACAGTGCTGCATTATTATGATACTAAGCCGCCGGCAGAACTTCAGCCCGAGCCTTATGAGCTTAATAATAATATTATTGCGATAGATTTAGCTAACGTCTCGGATGGGCATTTGCATAAATTTTCGTTTGTAACTCCAAATAAATATGATGTGAGATTTTTAATTGTTAAGAAGCCTGCGGGCACGGCCTACGGCGTTGGGCTTGACGCCTGCGACATATGCGGCATAGCAGGCTATTACGAGCGCGGCAATGACGAAGTTGTGTGCAGGCGCTGCGATGTCGTGATGAATAAAAACACTATAGGCTTTAAAGGCGGCTGCAACCCTGTGCCGTTTGATTATGAAGTTAAGAACTCAAAAATTTATATTGATGTGAACGAGTTAATTAAACATGAATTGAGGTTTAGATAAATGTTCTGGCGGATGATTTTGCGGACGCTTGTGCGTCAGAAGAGCAAATTATTAATGATAGCGTTTACGGTGATACTCGGGGTGTCGCTGTCAACTGCAATGATGAACGTGATGTTAGGTGTCGGCGACAAAGTTAATCGTGAGCTGAAAGTTTACGGTGCGAATATCACGGTGCGTCATAAAGATGCGGCATTAATGAATGACTTATACGGCCTGAGCGAGGGCTTGGGCGTGAACGATAAGTTTTTGCATGAAGAAGATGTATTAAAGCTTAAGAGCATATTCTGGGGATTTAATATTTTAGATTTCGCACCGATGCTCGACGGCAAAGTTATTGTGAGCAATGGCAAAGGGCAGATAATAAAGGATGCGCAGCTTGTCGGGACGTGGCCTGAGAAGCACGCGCAGCTGCCGACCGGCGAAATTTTAGACACGGGATTAAAAGCCCTGCGCAACTGGTGGAACTATGACTTAAAGGGCGAGTGGCTGAATGAAAATGACGATGATTTTGTCATGCTGGGCAGCTTATTTGCCGAGCAAAATAATATTAAGCCCGGCGATGCGCTTAAATTATTAAATAATTCACGTGAGAAAGTCGTAGTAGTCAAAGGAATTTATACTGACGGCGGGCAGGCTGACAATCAAATTTTATGCACGCTCAAGACTGCGCAGGAATTATTAGATTTAAATAATAAAGTCTCGTTAATTGAAGTATCTGCATTGACGACGCCTGATAATGATTTAGCGCGTAAGGCTGCTCAGGATCCAAGAAGCTTAAGTCCTGACGAGTATGAAACTTGGTACTGCACGGCTTATGTCAGCGCAATATGCCATCAGATTCAGGAGGTAGTGCGCGACGGCGTGGCAAAGCCCATGCGTCAGGTCGCCGAGTCCGAAGGCACTATATTAAACAAGACGACTTTATTAATGATATTAATCACTGTTCTAAGCTCTATAGGCTCAGCGCTTGCGATCTCAAATTTAATCACGGCGAGCGTCATCGAGCGCAGCCAAGAGTTAGGATTATTAAAGGCATTAGGCGCTTATAACTGGCAGATTTCGCTGCTGGTCTTAGCTGAAGTTATGCTCACGGGCTTATGCGGCGGCGTGCTGGGATATTTCTTAGGCATCGGCTTTGCGCAGATAATCGGCCAAACTGTCTTTGGTTCTTATATCGAGATAGCTCAGATGGTGATTTTAATTGTCGGCATTATTTTATTTCTTGTCACGCTGTTCGGCAGCATTCCGGCTATACGTTATCTAATGGCCTTGAAGCCTACCGAAGTCCTGCACGGGAAATAAATTTTATTTAATTATATTTAAATAGGAAGAGATTTATTGAAAATGGAAGAGCGTATTAATAGTATTAATAATAGAAGAAGATTGGGCAGCCGCCGCAGGATGTATTTAAAGATGGTGTCGAGTTCTTTAATCCGCAGGGCATCGCGCTTGATAATTGCGGTGCTGGCTATAGCCATCGGCGCGACTATATTATCGGGCTTAGTCACGATTTACTACGATATACCAAGGCAGCTTGGCCGCGAGTTTAGATCATACGGTGCAAACTTAATTATCTTGCCGCGCGGCGATGCGAAGCTCACGCATGAGAATTTAAATTTAATTAAAGGCATTATAGGCGAAAGTAAAATTGTCGGGCTTGCGCCGTATCGCTATCAGACTGTGAAGATAAACGAGCAGCCGTATATCATAGCCGGCACTGATTTAATTCAGGCTGAGAAGAACAGTCCTTTCTGGTACATCGAGGGCAAGTGGGGCAGCAAAGCTAAGCCTGATGAAGTGATGATAGGCCGTGAGATCGCTAATACTTTAAATTTAAATTTAGGCGACAGCTTTACAGTGAAGGGCGTGAGGTACGGTCAAGCTGCTGAAGCATCGCGGCAGGACTTGTCAGCTGAAGAGAATTTGAAGCGCGACATGGCAAGTCAAAATTTCTCGCGTAAGCTGACAGTATGCGGTATAGTCACGACCGGCGGCGCTGAAGAGGGATTTATATTTACTGATATAGATATGCTTGATGAGTTAATCGGTGACGAGTTCCGCGGCGATGTTGTCGAGTGCAGCGTAGTTGCCGACGCCGAAGAGCTGCAAAGCTTATCAAACCGGCTTGAAGAAAATATTAACAGTATTCAGCCCAGAGCCGTGAGACGCTTGACGCAGTCGCAGGATATAGTGTTAGGCAAGCTGCAGGCGTTAGTTTTATTAGTCACTGTAGTAGTATTAATTATAACTATGATAAGCGTATATACGACCATGATGGCGATGGTAGCCGAGCGGCGGCGTGAGATCGCGTTAAAGAAAGCTTTAGGCGCTGAGAACGGCTTAGTAATGGGCGAGCTGTTAGGCGAGGGCGTGCTGTTAGGATTTATCGGCGGCGCGCTGGGTGTATTATTAGGCTTTGAGTTTGCCCAGCGCGTGAGCTTAAACGTATTTGGCCGCGCGATAAATTTTTGGTGGCCCATCGTCCCAATTACTATAATAATTTTTATCGCTATTACAGTTCTTGCGTCGATCCTGCCGGTGCGTAAGGTCATGGACATTCATCCGGCTATAGTCCTCAAGGGCGAGTAAATTTATTAATTTATAATTTATAATATAAATGCAGTTTGAGTGGGACGAGGCCAAGCGGCAGGCTAATATAATTAAACATAAAATCGACTTCGTCGATGCTGTGACGATATTTGATAATGATTTCTATAGGTATCAAGATTTAAGAGCAGACTACGGCGAGAAACGGTATGTTACTATAGGCTTGTTGCACGGAGTTGAGATAGCAGTTATTCATACTCCGCGCAACGGAAAATATAGAATTATCTCTGCTCGCAGAGCTAGAGTTAAAGAAAGGAAGTTATATTATGACAAGATCAATAACAGGGCAAACTGACTTTGAAGCGTTAGCGGCCATGACCGACGATGACATTGACTGTTCGGACATTCCCGAGATTACCGACGAAGAAATTGAAAACGCCCCTTGGTTCATCGGGGGGCCGGGACGCAAAGAGGTATATTTTAGCGTCGATGATTTCGTCTTTGACTATTTTAAGAATAAAGGGAAGAATAGCTATTTAATGTTAATGAGTGAGGCTTTAAGAGATTATGTTTTAGCTCAGACGAAGCTCGAGGCCGAGAAAGCAATTTAAAAATTAAAAAATGCAGACTGACTTTGAAGCATTAGCGGCTATGACTGATGATGATATTGATTGTTCGGACATTCCCGAGATTACCGACGAAGAGTTGAACTCGCCGGAATGGTTCGGGGTATGTCCGCATCAGGAGATGTTTACTTTAGGCGTTGACCGCGATGTTATAGACTTCTTTAGAAATAAATATAATCGAGACTATCGCTATCGCATGAATGATGCCTTAAAGGACTACGTCATAGCGCAGCGCAAACTCGAGGCCGAGAAAGCAATTTAAAAATGCAGAAGGAAGTTATATTATGATGCAAGATCAAAAAGCTAAAACTAATTTTGATACGCTAACGTCGATTGCGGACGATGACGACGATTATGAGATGTCAGATGAAGAGCTTGCCAACGCACCTTGGTTCATTGAAGGTGAAGGCAGGACAACTGTTTATTTCAGCGTCGATGATTTCGTCTTGGATTATTTCAAGAAGAAAAGTAAGAACGCCTATTTAGTGATGATGAGTGACGCCTTAAGAGATTATGTTTTAGCGCAGCGCAAGCTCGAGGCGGAGCGCACTGAATAAATTAGCGCTGCAGCTTGAGCAAAATTTATATGGCTTATATTGATTTCAAAATTAAAAAATTTAAATTTAAAAGAATGGCTTTTAAATTTATAATATTTAAAAATAAAAAATAAACGAAAGGAAGTTTAATATTAAGTATCATGAAGAAAGTGTTAGCAGTTTTAGCGTTAGTTTTGGCTTTAGTTCCGGCTTGTGCGTTCGCAGCTACTACGCCGGATAAGATTATAGCTGATTCTATAGGCGTGATTAAAGAGATGACGGCAAAAAAAGATGCGCCGGACGTTGCAGCGATGCTGAAAGAGGCGAAGGCTGTCGCGATAGTGCCGGCGCTGGTCAAGGCTGGTTTCATGTTCGGCGGCGAGTACGGCGAGGGGTTGATATTGCGGCGTGAGAACGGCAAATGGTACGGCCCTGGCTTCTATAATATCAGCGGCGGCTCGTTCGGCTTGCAGATCGGCGCACAGTCGATTGCGCTTGTGTTAGTAATAACTAACGAGGACGGCGTCAAGGCATTTTTGAAGAGCAAGTCGAAGCTCGGCGGCGATGTTGCAGTGGCGGCAGGGCCGGTTGGCAGACGCATGGAGGGCGCTACCGACGGCAAAGGCAGAGCCGATATATATAGTTACTCGATCTCACGCGGATTATTTGCGGGCATGTCGCTTGAAGGCTCTATAGTTGCCATAAGCGTCAAGCGCAACGAGCAGTACTGGAACAAGAGCATTAAAGCAGTCGATGCTTTGAAAATTCAGGCGACTGATAAGCGCATGAAGGAATTAACGCAGTCGTTAGATAATTTAATTAAGAAGGCAAAAAATTAGTTATGAGCGAAATTAAAAGCAAGCAAAAGATTTTAGAGCTCAGCGGCGTATCGAAAATTTACGGTAATCTTCATGCGCTGTCGAATATTAATTTGAGCGTGAATGCAGGTGACTGGCTGTCGATAATGGGGCCGTCCGGCTCGGGCAAGACTACGATGATTAATATTATCGGCTGCATGGACACGCCGTCTGAAGGGAAAGTCGTATTAGACGGCGTTGACATAAGCCGTGAGAGCGCAGCGAGCCTCACGAGAATTAGACGCGATAAAATCGGCCTGATATTTCAGCAGTTTCATTTGATAAGCTATTTAACAGCTGTAGAGAATATCATGGTGGCGCAGTACTATCACAGTATGCCCGACGAGGACGAGGCGATGGAAGCGCTGGCCAAAGTCGGCTTGAAAGACAGGGCAAGGCATTTGCCTGCGCAGTTATCAGGCGGTGAGCAGCAGCGCGTGTGTATCGCAAGGGCATTAATTAATTCGCCGCAGATTTTATTAGGCGACGAGCCGACCGGAAATCTCGACGAGGAGAATGAAGGTATAGTCGTGGATATTTTCAGGCGGCTTCACGACGAGGGCGTGACTATAATTATCGTCACGCACGATCCGGAGGTCGGAGACGTTGCGCAGCGCAAAATTATTTTAGAGCACGGCAAGATCATTCAGGACATAGATCAAAGCGCGACGTTCGGTGAGGCTTTAAAACTTCACACTAAGCTCAGCGCGTAAAATTAAAATTT